>NZ_CBFHNB010000011.1:0-41327 GCF_965657105.1 Puniceispirillum sp. (SeqCode) | reverse complement strand
CGCCATCGCCGCTGGTGCCGTCTGCGGATAAGCTGGAAAGGCGCGACAAGGCAGAACCCGATCATGACGCGCATATGAATGACGCGCAAATAAAGGCGGCCATTGACGCCGCGATTACCAAAAGGCTGGCCGATCTGGGGCTGGATGATGCCGATGCCCGTGCTGATCTGGCCGATCTGCGCGCTGGCCTTGCCAGTGTACGCAAAGTGCGCGTTGACCTGATCCAGAAATGTCTTGGCTGGTTTGTGCAGGCTGCCTTGATGCTGATGGGGCTGGGCCTGTTGGTGATCCTGTCGCATCAATAATAGGCCTGGCTCAAATAACAGGCTTGGCTCACCGCCACCCCATCTTGTCATCAAATATAATCAAAATCATTGCCATAATGTGAAAGGAAGATGATGTCGCTTATTGATATGATAAGCCGTTTATTCACGCCGCTTGCCAGTGTGATCGACGAGTTGCATACCTCGGATGAAGAACGCGATGCCGTGCGTATCGCGCTGGTCAATGCGCAGAATCAGGCTTTGGCGCTGACCCTCGATCTGGAACGTGAAAAGCTGGCGGCGCGCGCCAGCCTGATTGCCGCCGAAATTGGCGGGCAGTCATGGTTGCAACGTAACTGGCGCCCCATCACAATGCTGAGCTTTCTTATTCTGGTGATCCTTGATGCTTTTGGCTTGCTGGTGTTTCGCCTGTCGGATGAAGCGTGGTTGCTGTTACAAATCGGTCTTGGTGGTTATGTGGTCGGACGAAGCGCCGAAAAGATGCTACCGGCTATCAGGCCAGCCGTTTATAAGGAACATAGTGCGCGTGGTGTGCATGGTGTGCATCATGGCTAAATTAAAGTCTTTGCCAGCGATACGCCAAGCTGACCGCGATCTGGCCACCATGCTGGAACGCCATGAAGGGCGGCGCAGACATCCCTATCGCGACCAGGTGGGTAAGCTGACAATAGGGGTGGGGCGCAATCTGGATGATCGCGGTTTGAGCGCCGATGAAATCGACCTTCTTTTGGCGAATGATATCGCTATCGCCCGCGCTGGTTGCCGCGCCTTATTTCCCGCCTTTGATGGCTTTGACAGCAAGCGACAGGCAGGGCTGATATCGATGGCTTTCAATCTAGGGCAAACGCGGCTTGCCGGTTTTCGGCGTATGCGTGCCGCGATCAATGATGGCAACTGGATCGGTGCCAGCAATGAAGCGCTGGATAGCTATTGGGCATTGCAGGTCGGCCACCGCGCAGAGGAAATAGCGGCACTGTTGCGATCATCCAGCAAGCCCAGATGAAGCCATATTCATAATCATGACGTGGGTCTTAGGTGCGGCGGAAGGCGGCAAAGGCGGCGGCCTCGCGCAGCGCATGTGCCAGTTCGGCTTGTTCGGGCGTGTCAAAAATACTTAGGGCTACTTTGGCCTTATGCGCATATGATGTGGCTGTATCCAGTGATTCTTCAATCGCGTGATGATGCGCCAGAATGCCCTGTGCCTTGGCAAAATCATCGGCGGCAAAATTACCATCGCCCATTGTGCGATGCCAGAATCCACGTTCTTCGTCATTGGCTTTCTGATAGGCCAGAATAACTGGCAGGGTTATTTTCTGGTCAAGGAAATCATCACCAGCATTTTTGCCCATTTGCGCGCTATCGGCTGAATAATCCAGCGCATCATCCATGATCTGGAATGCCAGCCCAAGATTTAATCCATAATTGTGCATGGCCGTGGTGACATGTTCATCAGCGCCCGAAATTTTGGCTCCTGATGCGGCGGCGGCGGCAAACAGAATGGCGGTCTTGCCTTCGATAACGTCAAGATAATCTTCAAGTCTGGTATCTGGATTGCCAGCGATTGTCATTTGCTTGATTTCGGCTTCGGTAATCCGTGCCGAGGCAGATGACAAAGTGCCAAGCACATCAATATTGCCGCTTTCGACCATCAGTTCAAAAGCCCGCGCAAACAGAAAATCCCCTACCAGAACCGATGCGTCATTGCCCCATAGCGCATTCGCTGTGTCCTGGCCGCGGCGCATATTCGACTCATCAATCACATCATCATGCAATAAGGTCGCCGAATGAATGAATTCGACTGCGGTTGCCAGTTTGATCGCCGCAGCAGAACAGCTTGTTGCGTTGGGGCTGGCTATACGGGCACCTGCCAGTGTCATCAACGGGCGCATGCGCTTACCGCCTGATGCAATCAAATGTCCGGCCAGTTGCGGGATCAGCGGCACGTCGCTGGTCATGCGCGCCATAATCGTCTCATTGACCTGCGTCATGTCATCAGCAAGCAGATTGATCAAGGTTGTCAAGGATGGTGGCTGTTTCAGGGCATCATCGTCCAGCGTTGATGCGACCTGCGCCATACCCTCAGCTGTAATGGATTGTGCGACCATAATTTCTACCCGACATTAATCACTAACATATGTGCATGATGACATGTTTCGCTATGTTGTCTAGATATGCCTCTGCCATGGCAGGGACAAGTAAAATTTAAACTTAATTAACAAATTTAAGCAAAAGTAAGCAATGAACCCTGACATATCTATAGGCGCCGTGATCCCATTTCACGATTTGATCACTAACGGCTTGGATATGGCAGGATAATACGCGATATTGGGTTATGGTCACAATTATCCGCACAACAAATATGGTCAGACTGTCTTTTCTGCGCGCGTTACTCAATGACGCAGGAATTAAGAATGAGGTTTTTGATAGTCACATCTCGGCATTGGAAGGCGGCATTGGCGCTTTCCCCTGTCGTCTGGTTGTTGCTGATGCCTATAAATTGAGTGCCGAGCGCGTGCTTGATGATGCGGGAGAATTATATGATGACTGATCCCGATAGTGACGTGACACATGACCATCTGCTGAATAAAACGGTTGCAATAACCCAGCCAAAAAATGGTTATCGGGTTGGCACGGATGCCATTTTACTGGCCGCATCGGTGCCGCAACGAACCAAACGCATTCTTGATATGGGATGTGGTGTAGGCGGCGTCGCGCTGTGCATTGCCAAGCGACTGCCTGATGTCCATATCACGGCGGTCGAACTTGATCCGGATATGGTTGCGCTGGCTGAACGCAATATAGAGGATAACAATCTGGCTGGACAGATACGATTGTTGACTGGGGATATAACAGCACTATCGCCTGTGCTGGCGAACAGCTTTGACCATGTGGTCAGCAACCCGCCCTATCACGATACACGGGGAACACGCCCACAAAACCGGAGCCGCGCTCTGGCGCATATGGGCGAAGATACCAAACTTGCCGATTGGGTAAAGGCGGCGATCTGGGCGACAAAACCACGCGGCAGAATCAGCTTTATTTGCCGGGCAGACCGGGCGTCGGAACTCATCACGGCATTCGAGTCAAACGGCGCTGGCGAGACATTGTTATGCCCATTATGGCCTCGTCATGACACCCCTGCCAGCCGGGTCATTATTCAGGTGCGCAAAACCATAACTGGCCCTGGTGCCATTTTGCCTGGTCTGGTTCTGCATAATGATAGCGGGGGCTATACGCAAAGTGCCAGTCGCATCATGCAAGGTGGTGCATTGTATCTGACGCATCCGGCACGATCTTAACATGCGCCCTATCTGCACCCTGTCTGTTTTGATCCTGAATTAAAAAACCAATCTTTGCGCCAAAAATAAAAGCTATCAAAAATAATAGCATCCAAGCTAGATATGTTGCATTGTCTTAGTAGCTATCAAACAACCGAAGAGTCATAGGCATTATGGGCATATTTAACCGGATTTTCTTTTGGCGTAAAAAAAAGCCGGTTGTGCCGGTTGTTCGGCTTGGCGGCGTGATCGCCGCGTCGGGCAGTGGTATGCGGCGGGGGATTTCGCTGGAAACGGTCGAACCGCAATTGAAAAAAGCGTTTTCGATCCGCCATGCTAAGGCGGTGGCGCTGATCATTAATTCACCAGGCGGGTCGCCTGTGCAATCGTCGCTGATTGGGCGTCGTATCCGCGATCTGGCCAAACGGGCTGATGTGCCGGTTCTGGCTTTTTGTGAAGATGTTGCGGCCAGTGGTGGCTATTGGCTAGCTGCCAGTGCGGATGAAATTTATGCCGATCCGGCCTCGATCATTGGGTCGATTGGCGTTGTGTCTGCTGGCTTTGGTTTTGACAAAGCGATCAAGAAAATCGGTGTGGAACGGCGTGTTCATACAGCGGGTGAATCCAAAATGATCCTTGATCCGTTTCAACCTGAACAAAGCGAAGAAGTCGAACGGCTAAAGGCGCTTCAGGCTGAAATTCATTCCCAGTTTATTGCCCATATTGAAAACCGGCGTGGTGCCAAGTTGAAAGGCGATCGTGCCGAGCTGTTCAGCGGCGCGTTCTGGACTGGTGAAACCGCGGTCAAGCTGGGTCTGGTTGATGCGGTTGGTGAAATCCGACAGATAATCAATAGCCGGTTTGGTGATGATACCGAACTGATGATGATCGAACCAAAACGAAAATTGCTGCCTTTTGGGCTGACCAATCTGTCAGGACAGATGGCCAGTGGTATTGTTAATGAAGCATCCGATATTGCCATTGAGCGCGCCTATCTATCGCGCTTTGGTCTGTAATTGGGGCGTATTATGTCAAAATCTAACGTGGCGAAAGGCTGAATATGATGCTGTCTTTACCTAAGCTTATTGGCCTATGTCTTATTTTGTGGATTGTATGGCGGGTGTTTCGGGCGATTGATGCGCGTAAAGCCAATATTGCCTCTAAAAATGACCAGACGGACAATGGCAACCAGTCACAACAAAAGGCAAATCGGAACTCGATCGACCTTGAAGAATGCGCGATTTGCAAAGCCTGGGTGGCGCAGGAAAATTGTGGTCGTGATGATTGCCCCTATCAGAGTTAGCTATCGGTTGCATTTATCAGGTGTTTGCGGGTAGTTTGCGGGCAACCTTTCCGGCTCAAGACATCATAAACGGTCTTACATTATGACAAAGACGCATATTTCAGAATCAGGCACTGATTTTCAGTCAATTATTTTAAACTTGCAGCTTTACTGGGCCAAACAGGGCGCCGTTATTTTGCAACCTTATGATATGGAAGTTGGCGCAGGTACATTTCATCCAGCGACCACCTTGCGTGCTTTGGGGCCTGACAAGATCTGGCGCGCAGCCTATGTCCAGCCATCACGTCGGCCGACCGATGGACGCTATGGCGAAAACCCGAACCGGCTTCAGCATTACTATCAGTTTCAGGCGATTTTCAAACCTTCGCCAGTCGACTCACAGGCTTTGTATCTTGGGTCTTTACGTGCGATTGGGCTTGATCCTGATGCACATGATATCCGTTTTGTTGAGGATGATTGGGAATCGCCGACATTAGGCGCATGGGGACTTGGCTGGGAAGTATGGTGCGACGGTATGGAAGTGTCGCAATTCACCTATTTTCAGCAGGTTGGTGGTATCGAATGTAACCCGGTGCCGCTGGAATTGACCTATGGTCTTGAACGACTGGCAATGTTCATTCAGGGCGTTGATAATGTCTATGATCTTGATTGGGATGGTGTTGTAGCTGACGATGGTGGCAAATGCTATGGCGATATTTTTCATCGCGCCGAAGTTGAATTTTCCAGCTGGAATTTTGAATATGCTGAAACCGATATTTTATTTCAGCATTTCAAAGATGCCGAAGCCGCGTGTGGTGCCTTGCTTGACCGGGAGGCGCCACTGGCCTTGCCAGCCTACGATCAATGTATGAAAGCTAGCCATCTATTCAATCTGCTTGATGCGCGAGGCGTTATTTCGGTGACCGAGCGCGCATCCTATATCGGCCGCGTGCGCGCCCTTGCCAAAGGCTGTTGCGAAGCGTGGATCGGGCAAGTATCTGACAGCCAGAAGCAAGAGGCGTAAATGGCGGATCTTTTTATCGAACTTGTCAGTGAAGATATTCCGGCGCGCATGCAGGTCAAGGCATGTGCCGATCTGCAACGACTTGTTTATGCCGCGCTTGATGGCCTTGGCCTTGGTTATGCCAAAGTTGATGATACGGACGCCTGTCTGGTATCATCACGACATCTGGCACTTTATGTGGTGGGTGTCGATGACCAGCAAGCTGACCGCATCGTCGAAAAACGCGGCCCCCGGGTTGATGCGCCGGAACAGGCGATTAACGGGTTTTTGGCCTCGACTGGCATGACCCGCGACGAGCTGGTTGAAGAAGATACGCCTAAAGGCCGTTTCCTGTTTGCACGTTCGGAGTCGAAAGGCGCGCAGACCACTGATCTGCTTGCCCCTATGATTACCGACATTCTGAATAATTTTCCGTGGCCGAAAAGCCAGCGCTGGGGAACGTCACGGTTTCGCTGGGTGCGCCCGTTGCATCGAATCAATGTGTTGTTTGGCGGTAAGCTGCTTGACGGTGCCTTGGCGCTTGGCGGTGATGACGAAGCCCAAATCATCTTTGGCGATAAAAGCTGTGGTCATTTTTTTGAAAGCCCAGGCGATGTTGATCTTGATGGCTTGAAAGATGCGCAGGACTATATTGCTCGTCTGCAAAAGGCACATGTGCTGGTTGATCATAATCAACGTGCCAAGCATGTATCGGATCAGGCACATAAATTGGCTGCAGATATGGGTTGCAGGGTTAAAACCGGCGATGCGTTGGTAACCGAAACAGCCAATCTTGTCGAATGGCCACATTTGCTGGTGGGCAAGATTGAAGACCGGTTTATGCAATTACCCGCCGAAGTTCTGCAATCATCAATCCAGACGCACCAGAAATATATCACGCTGGAAGATATTGGCGATGGTTCGATGTCTCCTCATTTCATCATTGTTGCCAATCGTGCTGCCAATCACGTGCGAGATGATGTTATCAAGGCAGGAAATCAACGTGTGTTGCGCGCCCGTCTTGCCGATGCCGAATTTTTCTGGACGCAGGATAAAGCCAGAACATTACAAGATTATCTGCCGCAGCTTGCCGATATTACCTTTTATGCGGAGCTTGGTTCAGTTCATGATAAAGCGCGCCGTATAGAAAAACTGGCTGGTGATATTGCCTCTTTCATCGATGGTTGTGATCTGGCCAAGGCGCAACGTGCCGGATTGTTGGCAAAAGCTGATCTGGTCACGGGCATGGTTGGCGAATTTCCCGAATTACAGGGCGTAATGGGTGGCTATTATGCGATAGCCGCAGGCGAAGATAAGGATGTAGCGGCGGCAGTCGCGTCACATTATCGTCCGCAAGGCCCGCAGGATGCGGTGCCATCATTGCCCGAAGCCATGACGGTGTCGTTGGCTGACAAGATCGATACGCTGGTCGGTTTCTTTGGTGTTGGTGCTAAGCCTACCGGATCAAAAGATCCCTATGCCTTGCGCCGTGCCGCCCTTGGTGTGATTGCCATTATCCTCGAAAGTCAGACCCGGATCCCGCTTGGCAAGATTTTTGCCAAAGCAGCTTCATATCACGGCTTTGATAATGTCGATGACGCCTTGCTGCCATTTGTACGTGAGCGGTTGCGTGTCAGTCTGCTGGATCAGAATGTTGCGCATGATGTAGCGGCTTCGGTCTTGCAAACAGCAACGACTGATGATGTATTGCTATTGGCGGATACCGCTCGTGCTTTGGCCATTTTTCTGGCAACAGATGATGGCGTTGGCCTGTTGGCTGGATGGCGTCGTGCGGCAAGTATTCTGGCCGCAGAAGAAAGTAAAGAAGACAGGATCTTTGCCCCCACTATTGAGCCGAGTCTGTTTGTGCATGATGCCGAACGTGGATTGATGTCAGCCATTGATATTCTTGGGAGTCATGATGCGGTTGGGCAAACAGAAATTCCTGACAAAGCTCAGCTTCTGCACCAAATGCAGGCGCTTGGTAAGTTGCGGGCGCCTATTGACCATTTCTTTACCGAAGTTGTGGTAAATGATGACGATCCCGCAATTCGTGAAAACAGGTTGGGGATTCTGGCACTTATCAGGTCACATATGCAAAATATTGCCGATTTTTCAAAAATCGAAGGGTGATAGATGTAGTGATTGTAACGTCACATATGTATTTTGAGGGTTTTGAGGTTATTTATTGATGTCAGGTTTGCAACAGTTACGTGACATAATCTAATGGTTGAAAAGGGACTAAATCATGGCTCAGTGGGTATATAGCTTTGGTGCGAATGGTACGGATGGCGACAGTTCCATGCGTAATCTTTTGGGAGGCAAAGGATCAAACCTTGCCGAGATGAGTGGGATCGGCTTGCCAGTACCGCCGGGATTCACAATCACCACCGAGGTCTGTACCCATTTCTATGATAATGACCATACTTATCCGGAATCGTTGCAAAAAGATGTAACCGCGGCGATTGCGCTGGTTGAGTCCGAGACTGGCACAATATTCGCCGATCCGGACAACCCACTTTTGGTATCTGTTCGGTCTGGCGCGCGCGCCTCGATGCCGGGCATGATGGATACGGTGCTTAATCTGGGCCTGAATGATGATACCGCCGCGGGTCTTGCGGCGCGGGCTGACGATATCCGTTTTGCCTATGATAGTTATCGCCGCTTTATCCAGATGTATGCCGATGTGGTCATGGATGTTGACCATGGACTATTTGAAGATGCGCTGGAAGATATGAAGCGTGCCCGGGGTATTTTTGACGATACCAAGCTGACTGGGGCGGATCTGCAGGAATTGGTTGAGCTCTATAAAACTATTGTCGAGGAAGAAGCAGGAGCTGTATTTCCACAAGACCCTTGGGAACAACTATGGGGGGCTGTGGGTGCGGTTTTTACCAGCTGGATGAATACGCGTGCAAAAACCTATCGGCGGCTGAATAATATTCCAGCAGCCTGGGGCACGGCAGTTAATGTCCAGGCTATGGTGTTTGGCAATATGGGTGATGATTGTGCAACAGGCGTTGCCTTTACCCGCGATCCATCGACAGGTGAAAATAGTTTCTATGGCGAATTTTTGATTAATGCACAGGGCGAGGATGTTGTTGCGGGTATCCGTACCCCATTGCCACTGACCGCTGAAGCGCGGCGCAAAGGCGGTGGTGATGGCCTGTCGATGCAGGAAGCCATGCCTGAGGTGTTTAACCAGCTTGATGCTGTGCGTGCCCGGCTTGAGGCGCATTATTGCGATATGCAGGATCTGGAATTCACCGTTCAGCAAGGCCGCCTTTATATGTTGCAGACACGTAGCGGCAAACGTACTGCCGAGGCGGCGATCCGTATGGCTGTGGAAATGGCCGATGAAGGGCTGATTTCAAAAGATGAAGCGATTTGCCGTGTTGATCCATTGGCACTAGACCAGCTATTGCATCCCACGCTTGATCCTGATGCCCAGAAGACGTTGTTGACGCGTGGCTTGCCAGCATCACCAGGTGCGGCCTGTGGGCAGATTGTTCTGACCGCCGACAAAGCCGAGGAAATGGCATCACACGGCCATCAGGTTATTCTGGTTCGACTGGAAACCAGCCCTGAAGATATTCATGGGATGCATGCGGCGGCTGGTATTCTGACCGCACGTGGCGGGATGACAAGTCATGCGGCTGTTGTTGCCCGTGGCATGGGGCGCCCTTGCGTATCGGGCAGTGGCGATCTGAGCTTTGACGAGGTAAGTGGTAAAATTTTTATCCTTGGCACTGAATTGTCTGAAGGCGACATTCTGACCATCGATGGCAGTAACGGTAATGTCTATCTGGGCGAGGTGGCAACGATCCAGCCGCGTATGTCGGATGCGTTTGCTACGCTCATGTCATGGGCAGATCAGGCAAGACGTATGCGCGTGCGTACTAACGCCGAAACCCCGGCAGATGCGCGTGTTGCGGTTGATTTTGGTGCTGAAGGTATTGGCCTTTGCCGCACCGAACATATGTTTTTCGATAGTGACCGTATTATCGCCATGCGTGAAATGATTATGGCGGCAGATACTGTTGGCCGTGAAACAGCACTAGCCAAATTATTGCCCATGCAAAGACAGGATTTTGAGTCGCTATTCGAAATTATGGCAGGCTTGCCCGTGACAATACGGTTGCTTGATCCGCCTTTGCATGAATTCTTACCGCATTCTCAAGATGAACTGGCGGAAGTTGCCAAAGTGTCAGGCATTACATTGGAAACCGCGCGCCAACGTGCCATAAAGCTGGCCGAATCGAATCCGATGCTTGGCCATCGCGGATGTCGTCTGGCGGTGACCTATCCGGAAATCTGCCGGATGCAGGCGCGTGCTATTTTTGAAGCGGTTTGTGCTATAGCGAAAAAGCTGGGGACAGCTCCGATTCCCGAAATCATGGTGCCATTGGCGGCAACAGCGCGCGAGATTGCCCTATGCAAGGTGGAAATCATTGCCACAGCTGATGCGGTGATGGCCGAAACTGGTCAGAAGATAGACTATCTGATAGGGACGATGGTTGAATTGCCCAGAGCCGCGATATGTGCAGGTGAGCTTGCCGATGAGGCGGAATTCTTTTCCTTTGGCACGAATGATTTGACGCAAACAGCCCTTGGAATAAGCCGTGATGATGCGGGGGCATTCCTGCATCATTATGCCGATGCCGATATTTATCCGATTGATCCCTTCGTTTCGATTGATCGTGATGGTGTTGGGGCGTTGGTCAGACTTGGGGTTGAAAACGGCAAGGCCGCACGGCCTGATATCAAGCTAGGCATCTGTGGCGAACATGGCGGCGATCCAGATTCGATCAGTTTCTTTGAAGAGGTCGGGCTTGATTATGTGTCCTGTTCGCCGTTCCGTGTGCCAGCCGCCCGTTTAGCCGCCGCGCAGGCGCATATCAGACAGAAAGGCTAGTATTGGATAGAACAAAACATCTTGAATTTCATAAGTTAATTCCCTTATCGTATATGTAGGAATAATGGAGTCCAATATGGAAACGCAAATAAGTACCAAAACCAGACCACTTGATGCTGAGCAATTTAGCGTCGAGAGAGAATACGGTAATTTTATTGTAAACATTGCGTCCAGTGCGAATAGTCTAAAAATCAAAGAACGTAGTTTTTTTCAGTATTTTTTAGATAGCTATTCAGGGCCAGAAAATATTGATCTTTTCAAGCCAAAAACGGGCATTGAAGGCCGATTGCAGGATGCTGACAATATTAGAGTATATTTTAGAAAGGCGATTGGTCATCTTAACTTAAGGTAAAAGATGACAGAAAAACCAAAATCTAAGAGACACCCTAAACTTACTGATTCCAAGACAGTTGATGAAGAAAATATTGAAGTGCTTGAGTCAAATAGTATTTCAGAAGTAGTTGTTTCTAAAACCTTTCAAGGGCCATTGCCTCCTCCAGAAATGCTGGAACAGTATGAAAAAATACTCGCAGGATCGGCTGAAAGAGTTTTTGGTCTAGCCGAAAACACTCTAGCCATTGCTACCAAAGAGCAGACAATACGTGAGGCACATGGGAACAAATATTTACGTAACGATATGTGTCGTATTATTTGTTCAACGCTTGTATCGATATGTTTAGTAGCGGTTGGCGCATTATGTATAGTCACCGGGTATGAAATACCGGGCGTATTCATAGCTGTCTTCGGTTCTTTAGCAGGGCTTGTAAAGTTCTTTTTTGCTCAAAAAAATAGGGAACTTGCTAAGGATGAATTGGAATAGTGTGATTGCCCATTCATTTGGTTTGCTGGGAGATTGGTAGAAAAATTTCCAGATAAAAAGCCGGCAATCCATGAAGGATGCCGGCTTTTATTTTGGATTAAATCCGAATTATTTGGTGCCAAGACCTGCAAAGCGTTTGTTAAAGCGGGCAACCTGACCACCTGAATCAACAATCCGGTGCTGGCCAGTCCATGCTGGATGTGTCAACGGGTCAATATCAAGTTTGATAACGTCGCCTTCTTTGCCCATGGTCGAACGTGTCATGCGCTCGCTACCATCGGTCATCACAATTTTGATTTCATGGTAATCAGGATGAATATCTTTTTTCATTAGGCTCTCCTTAAAGCCTGACGCCGCCGCCTGGCTCTGGGTCTCGTCCGGCAAGCCGGATGTTATATCTATGTGCCGCATGACAAGTCCCAAGGCGTGTCTTTTGACACTGTGCGGGGCTGGTCTTTCAGCAGTGCGGGTGGTATATCGCCTATGGCGTTGCAAAGCAAGCCCTTAACGAACGTAACAGGTATTGTAATGACAAACCGTAATGCCGATGGCTCCTATGCCACTTCAAAGGCCGATAGTGCCCAGGCAATGATGACAAGCGGTGCGTTATTGCGGTTTTTCTGGCCGTATCTGGCTCCACACAAAAAGCGAATCATGCTGGCGTTATTATCGCTATTCATGGTGGCGGGGGCGTTGCTGTTCATGGGACGGGGTCTCGCCTATCTGGTTGATGAAGGCCTTGGCAAACAGGATCCAGCTTTGCTTGATCGTGCAGTTATGGCAACCAGCCTGATTGCGCTAGTGCTAGCCTTTGGCAGTTATTTGCGCACCACCATGGTTAATCAGATTGGTGAAATGGTGTTGGCTGATATTCGCCGCGCCGTGTTTGCGCATGTGACCCGATTATCGATTGGATGGTTTGAAACCGCACGCACAGGTGACGTTCTGGCACGGATAACCAGCGATACGGCAACCGTACAGATGGTCATGACATCAACGCTATCAATGGCTGCACGTAATGTGATTCTGCTATTTGGCGGATTGGTTATGGTGGTGCTTTCAAGCCCAAAAATGTCTTTAGTTGTGCTGGTCGTCGTGCCGCTTGTGGTGGTGCCCTTAATTTTACTGGGGCGGCGTTTGCGGGTGGCGTCGCGGCGTGCGCAGGATCGCCTTGGGGATGTTTCGGTCGAAGCCGAGGAGGTGGTTAGCGCCATCCGCACGGTTCAGGCATTTGGGCGTGAAAGCTTTGTACGGGCACATTTTGACAAGGCTGTTGATGACAGCCTGGATGCGGCTTTGTCGCGGGTGCGTTTGCGAGGTTTATTATCTGGCATTCTTATCTTTCTGGTGTTTAGTGGTATTTCTGCGATTCTGTGGATTGGCGGTCAGGATCTTCTTGCCGGACGCATAAGCGCTGGTGATTTGTCATCATTTATTTTCTATGCCTTTCTGGTTGCCAGCTCGACTGGCTTTTTGTCTGAACTGGCTGGCGATCTGCAACGTGCGGCTGGCGCGGCAGACCGGATTGCCCAGCTTTTGACAACGGATGCGATTGTGCCTGAATTGCCTAACCCACAAAAGCTGGATGCCTCACATCCGGTGGCCTGTCGTTTTGACAAGGTATCATTTTCCTATCCTGCCGTAGCTAACCGACCAGCGATTGATAATGTTAGTTTTCAGATAAATGCGGGTGAACGGGTTGCGTTGGTGGGGCCTAGCGGGGCTGGCAAATCAACCTTGTTTCATTTGTTGTTGCGTTTTTATGATCCGATAACCGGGGTGATTTCAATCGGTGATACCGATATTCGCGCGGTCAAGCTTGCTGATGTTCGCGCCCAGATTGGCCTGGTGCCACAGGATCCGGCATTGTTTTCTGCAACTATCCGGGAAAATCTGGCCTTTGGCCGACCTGATGCCGATATGGATGCGATAATCGAGGCGGCAAAAAAAGCGCAGGCGCATGATTTTATCATGGCCATTACGGATGGTTATGACGCAATGGTTGGCGAAAAGGGCGTGCGCCTATCTGGTGGCCAACGTCAGCGTGTGGCCATTGCGCGCGCTATATTGCGTAATCCCAGATTGTTACTGCTCGATGAGGCCACCAGCGCCCTTGACGCGCAATCTGAAGCCGCTGTGCAGGGGGCGCTAGAAAACCTAATGCATGAGCGCACCTCATTTGTGATCGCGCATCGTCTGGCTACGGTCGTAAGGGCTGATCGGATTCTGCTACTGGATCAGGGGCGAATCATTGCCGAAGGAACGCATGAAATGCTGATGGTTGAATCCAGCCTTTATCGCACCCTTGCAGATTTACAATTTTCAGTGCCACGGCGAGCCTGAAAAGCTAGTCATCAACAGATTTGAAATGGCCAATCAGGCCAGACTCCAGATCAAAATGACTTGCCGCAAAATGGCCAACTGAGTTGGTTGCACGCGGGCCGTCGATAGCCCCTTTAATCGCGGCGTTCCAGCTATGCGTATCCCCACCATCAATCTGGAACTGAATATTTGCATCTTTACTGCTAAACAAATTATCGCTGGCTGGCGGCAAGGCAAAATCAAGGGCGCCGTCAAAGCGGCTTCCGGTGTCATTGGTCAGGAATATCGATCGTAACGCGCCTTTTTGATCTGGAAAATCAAGCATCAGATTTCCTGTGCCATGCCATTTAACTGGTGCCGTATCGCCAGGGCAAAGACATGCCACTTTGACAGTGACTGGCAAACCAACAGCATGGTCGGGCATGATGTCGATGGATTGAACAGGATATATGTCTTTGAAAAACTCCAATACATATAGGTCTTCCTCAATCCAGGCGAAAAGATCGTTATCGTCGTCGCTAAAAGATGGCGTCAGAATGCCTTGTTGTTCAATCTCACCAAATTCGTAAAGCGCGCTCACCAACAATATATGCGCATCGGGGATAAGAGGCGGCGGCGCATGCTTTTCGGGCAAGGGCGCTGTTTCTTCGATTAGCTCGAGAGTAAAGCGCTGATAATCAAGATGTGGATGTTCGTCATCAAATCGTATATCTGGATATGGATGGGCACAGTGCATCAGCAACTCTGTTCGCAGGGTCATATTGTCGGTAGAACCATCGCACAGGACGGATGCCGCAGCCGCGGTAAATACAAAAGAGCCAGTCAGACATAAAATAATATAGCCTGAAAATAGCAGGATGGCGGTTGCCATCGATTGTGCCGCTTTTCGGGCCTTAACATAAAACAGATAAATTTCCGACCTTGGCTGTTCATATGGCCAATTCGTCATCATACCAAAGGTTAGTCTATTTAGGATATGATGGCAAATATGGGTATCTACTTGGCTGATACCCTTTGTGTTATTTTCAGCTCAATACGGCGGTTTTTCTGACGCGCATCTTCACTATTCTCATTGATCAGCGGTTGATGTTCGCCATAGCCCGTTGCGGCAAGGCGGTTTGGTGGTAAACCTTGTGATATCAGAAACCGCACCACAGATAAGGCACGCTCAGTTGAAAGGTCCCAGTTATCTGCATAGCGCCCAGCGCGAATCGGAATATCGTCCGTATGCCCGTCAACCTGTAAAACCCAGTTTATATCATCAGGTATTTCCCGCGCAATTTCAGCCAACGCTATAGCAAGTTTGGTCATTTGTTCACGGCCACTATCACCGATATCAGCCTGACCGGCGGCAAACAGAACCTCTGATTGAAATACAAATCGATCGCCGACAATCTGCACGTCATTCCGATCTTTGAGAATATCACGAAGCCGCCCAAAGAACTCGGACCGGAACCGCTGTAATTCCTGAACACGACTTGCCAAGGCATTATTAAGCGACTTGCCAAGATTGGCGATAGCAATTTTATCTTTGGTGGCCTGAGCTTCTTTTTCAGCTAGCAAATTTTGCAGACTTTCTAATTGTGCCTTCAGCGCGGCGAGCGCATTTGTCATTTGTGCAATTTCGGCGCGCGATGCGTTGGTTTCAGCCTTGAGATTGTCGATCGTTTGACTGTCTGCTTTCGCGCGGGCATCAGCGATCGCCAGCGTGCCTTCAAGAATATCCAGTTGCTTGTCACGTTCGGCCAGATTTTTCTGGGCATCATTCAAGGCTAATTCCGTATCGGACTGTAACAGCATCAGGCGGTCAATTTCAGCGTTCCGCGCATCAAGGTCGCTTGTGATAATAGTAAGCTGAGAGCTTATCTTATCATTTTCAGCATTGCTAAGCACAAGCTGATTATTGATCTGAGCAAGATTAGCGGCAAGGTCGGCACTGGCATTACGCTCAAGATTCAACAATTCGGTGAGGCTGGCTAGTTGCTGGCGCATTGCGGTCAATGTGTCATCCTGACCAGATACGCGATAGGCAAGATTAACCTGAATCAGAACGAACACCATCAGGACAAAAATAATGACCATTAAAAGCGTTGCTAGCGCATCCACAAAACCCGGCCAGGTGTAGTTTTCAGCGCGTCGTGAACCAGTTGTGCGAGATAACGCCATGAGTTACTTGGACCTCTGATCAGAGGATTTAGCCGACAGCATGGCCCCGATTGAGCTTGAGAGGCCGCGTAATTCTGATGCGACAACATCGGTTTGCCGATTTCGGTCATTCCGCAAATCTTCAGATAGTTGCGTAATATTGGTGTTTAACTGCACCAGATGGTCACGAAGGCGGCGATCGTCAGCCAGCATTTCAGCTAGGCTCGCCATATTTGTGTTTAGTCGTGATACCTGATCTAGCAGATGTTCGCGGTTATCTTCACCTTTGGCGATGGCTTGTGATAAGGACAAAAGCGCACGCGCGGCTTCTTCGCTCATGCCATGCGCCAGTGGGCCAAACGATTGGGGCTGACCATTTTGAGCTGGGCTATTGTCGTTAAAGCGGGCAAAGGCCGAAAGCCAGTCTTCCAACTCATTGAAAAAACGTCCCATGGCCTGACCAAGTTGCAGGTCGAGAAAGCCAAGAATAAGTGATCCTGCAAGACCGAAAAGCGATGACGAAAAGGCGGTGGCCATGCCTGATAATGGGGCATCAAGACCGGTACGAAGCTGGCCCATCATAGCGGTAAAATCGCTGTTATTGGCATCGATGGAATTGACCACGCCGCCAACGGCGCTAATTGTCTGTAGCAGGCCCCAGAAAGTGCCCAGCAGGCCTAGAAACACCAGCAAACCAATCATATAGCGGGAAATTTCCCGCCCTTCATCAAGGCGGGCGGCCACCCCATCAAGAACCGAGCGCATGGATAGGGCAGATAATTGTGTGTCCTGACGCGAGTCAGCAAGCATGGCATAAACAGTGGCCAGCAGAATAGGGCGTGCGCCAGGCGGGTCAAGTTTGCTTGTCTCTTGAACGGCGGTGATCCATTTGCGCTCGGGAACAAGCCGCAAATTCTGCCGGATGATATAGACTATGCCCAAAGCTAGGGCCAGCAAAATCATCCCATTCAAAGCTGCATTGCCAAGAAAGGCGACACTAAGCGGTTCATGCAATAGACCGGCAATTATACTAACCGCCACTAAAAACAAAAACATGCGAACAAGGTAACGTCGTGGGTCGGTGATCATTGTCCTATCTCCTCTGCCTAGTTGGGCGCCTTTTGGAAATGCCAGCACAACTATATACAAAAGAATGGCAGGAATATGGTGACAGGCCAACCCCTGCCGACAGCATTTGGCAGCTGCATGACATTAACAGTGACGATAAAGCGGCATAGTAGGTTTGATTAGGACGGCTAGCTACGCAGGGCTTTCAATAATTCGGCATGTAAAGTCGGGTTAGCGGTAACCACATCGCCCGTTTCAAGAGCCTTGTCACGAGATGCAAAGTCCGACACAAAGCCACCAGCCTCGCGGACAAGCAGAAAACCAGCGGCTAAGTCCCATATCTGCAGGCCATGTTCCCAGAAACCATCAAGCCGACCAGCAGCAACCCATGCCATATCAAGCGCCGCAGCGCCATAGCGGCGAATACCTGCACAACGTGGCATGACATTACTAAGTTCATGAATGAATTGCTTGTGATCATCTTCAGTGCCCCGACCAAGGAAGGGGATGCCCGTGCCAAATAACGACTCAGACATATGCCGCCGACCAGACACCCGAAGCCGTCGTTCGTTCAGATAAGCACCCTGTCCACGTTCGGCATAGAATAACTCATTACGGATAGGATCAAAAACGGACCCAGCTGTAATCACGCCCTTATCCATTACAGCAATCGAAATGGCAAACTGCGGAATGCCATGCAGAAAGTTAGTGGTGCCATCAAGCGGATCAACAATCCAGACAGGCGCGTCACTATCAGTCCCTACTGTTTCACCACTTTCTTCCATCAGAAATCCCCAGTCAGGCCGCGCCTTATGGAGTTCAGCCTTGATAACACGTTCGGCGTTGGTATCTGCACGCGAGACGAAATCGGCTGGCCCCTTGCGGCTTACCTGTAAATTTTCAGTTTCGCCAAAATCGCGTAACATACCCCGTGAAGCGGCGGTAGATGCTTTTTGCATCACATTTATTAGTGCGGAACGCGTTGCCATAAAAAGGTCCTGTAAGATAAATCGTCGGTGATAATCAGATTACACTCGTTCTAGCAGAAATGGATTTTTTCTCTATCTATTTGTTTATAGTGCCGGATGTTTATAGTGCCGAATGTTTATAGTCCCGTATCGAATATAGATTTTGCCCAGATAAGACCCCGAACAAACGCCCAGATAAACGCCTATATAAACCTCCAGATAAAAAAGAGTTAAATAATACTCTAATCTTTGGCGCGTTCGACATAGGTTGAGTCTTCTGGACGCACAACAATGCGGGTGCCTGTTTCAATATGTGGTGGCACCATGACGCGCACACCGTTTTCAAGCACGGCAGGCTTGTAAGATGACGAGGCTGTCTGGCCTTTGACGACAGCGTCAGCTTCAACCACTTCCATCGCAACCGTATCAGGCAGTGATACCGAAATCGGGTCGCCCTCATAGCTTTCCATAGTCACAGTCATGCCATCCTGCAAAAAGGCGGCGCGGTCACCAACCATGCTGTTAGCGATGCTGATCTGTTCGAAGCTGACCGAATGCATAAACACCAGATTATCGCCTTCATCATATAAAAAGGTACATTCGGCTTCGTCCAGAATGACCCGTTCAACTGTTTCAGAAGACCGGAAACGTTCGTTCAGCTTGGTGCCGTCGCGAATGTCACGAAGCTCTATCTGGGCAAAGGCACCCCCTTTACCAGGCTTCACATGCGCAACTTTAACGGCTGTCCATAACCGGCCATTATGCTCGATCACATTTCCGGGCTTAACGGCATTTCCATTCAATTTCATGTCAGTCTCCTAAAATCGTCTAAATATATGTTTCAATATCAAGATATAGTGTTGCCGATCAAAGCTGCATTATCCAACATGCGGCAAGAAAAGCCCCATTCATTATCATACCATGCCAGAACCCGCACTAATCTATTATTCAGAACGCTAGTCTGCTCAAGGTCGGCAATCGATGAATGCGGATTATGATTAAAATCGACTGACACAAGGGGACGTTCATTTATATCCAAGACGCCTTTCAATGAGACCTTGGCGGCGGTCGATAGTAGGTCGTTCACTTCGTCAGTGCTGGTGTCGCGTGCTGTCATAACAGTGAGGTCGATTACCGATACATTGGCGGTTGGCACCCGGATAGCAGACCCGTTCATCTTGCCTTTCAGTTCTGGCAGTACCTCGCCAACAGCTGAAGTGGCACCGGTTGATGTCGGTATCATCGATAACCCGGCAGCCCGCGCCCGGCGTAGGTCTGTATGGCTGGCATCCAATGTTGGTTGGTCGCCTGTATAGGCATGAATGGTGGTCATGTAACCGGCCTCTATGCCTAGCCCATCAGATAGAACTTTGGCAACAGGTGCCAGCCCGTTTGTTGTGCATGATGCGTTTGACAGAATAACCGAATCTGAACGCAATTGATGATGATTGACGCCATAAACAATGGTCTGGTCAGCTGTTCTGCATGGCGCAGATATCAAAACCTTTTTGGCGCCAGCTTCAATATGCGCGGCAGATTTATCACGATCATTGAACTTGCCCGAGCATTCAAGCACAACATCGATGTTAAGATCCTTATGCGGAATATCGGCTGGATTGCGATGGCGTGTCATATGGATCTTGCCGCGGCCAATATCCAGCCAGTCATCTCCATGCGTAACACTAGATTGTGCGCGGCCATGGACCGAGTCGAATTCATACAGATGCGCCGATGTTGCGACTGGCCCCGGGCTGTTGATCAGCACTACCTCTATATCTTCACGCGCACTTTCTTGCAAAGCGCGTAGAGTCATTCGCCCAATACGGCCGAAACCGCTGATTGCCAAACGTAATGTCAAAATCAAGCTCCTATCTAAGCATGAGAATTATTTTATTCCTGTTGAGGGATGTTTAGCCACGCAGAGTGATGTTTGGTTTATATCCGGAAGTTGGTTATTTGATCATAGCCTTTGCTTGTTCGATAATGGCTTCACTAGTGATTCCAAAATGACTGTATAAATCATTGATTGGGGCAGATGCGCCAAAGTTGTCCATACCGATAAAGCCATCATCTTCGGATAGAAGCCGGTCCCAGCTTTGCCGCATGCCAGCTTCGATAACGATACGGGGGCTGTTGCCAAGAACCGCTTTGCGATAATCAGCAGTCTGCATCCAGAAAAGCTCAAGGCAGGGAACAGATACAACAGCGGCGGCAATGCCTGCCGCGGCCAATTTGCTTTGCGCGTCAATCGCGATGCCAACCTCGGAACCCGAAGCCAGTAAAGTGACAGCGCGATCACCATCTGCTTCAACCGCCACATAGGCGCCCAAAGCGGTTTTATTTTCAGCCATATCGCCATGACGAAATTGTGCCATGCCCTGACGGCTGAGCGCCAGAATCGATGGTGCTGTTGTTGACGCAAGCGCGCATTGCCACGCTTCGGCAGTTTCGACAACGTCGCCAGGACGGAATACCAGAAGATTGGGGATCACGCGCAAGGCGGATAGATGCTCGACAGGTTGATGCGTAGGGCCATCCTCGCCAAGGCCGATAGAGTCATGTGTCATCACGTAAATGACGCGTTGCTTCATCAGGGCAGACAGGCGGATTGAGGGACGGCAATAATCAGTAAAGACCATAAAGGTGCCACCATAGGGAATGGTGCCGCCATGCAGCGCAATACCATTCATGGCGGCAGCCATACCATGTTCACGAACACCGTAATGGATATAGTTGCCAGCATAATTACCATTCCGACCTTGGTCAAAAATCTCATGCGCGGCGACCCGGGTATTGTTCGATCCGGTCAAATCTGCCGAACCACCAAACAATATTGGGCAGGCAGGCATGATAGCTTCGATCGCTTTTTGGCTGGCGACACGTGTTGCCAGCTTCTGTGGTTCAGCGGCATACGCGTTTTTCAATGTGATAACAGCATCATTTATGTCACTGCTGAAATCGCCTGCCATGGCGGCATCAAAAGCAGTGGCGGATGCAGAGGCCGCATGCCGGCTTTGCCAAGCTTCACGTTCAGCACTACCGCGACGGCCAGTATCTCGCCAGTCTGAAAGCACATCATCTGGCACAACAAATGGTTCATGCGCCCATCCAAGCGCGTCACGGGCACCAGCAATTTCATCACTGCCTAGTGGCGCGCCATGCACACCAGCTGTGCCTGCTTTTGTAGGGGCGCCATAGCCAATGGTTGTTTTACAGCGGATTATAGTCGGCTGGCTTGCATGCGCCTTGGCTGCCGACAGGGCTGACGAAACAGCCGCCATATCATGGCCATCAACGCTGAGCACCTGCCATCCATAGGCGTCAAAACGCTGGCTAATATCATCTGATACGGCCAGATCGGTGCTTCCATCAATCGAAATGCTGTTATCGTCAAACAGAACGATCAGCTTGCCAAGACCAAAATGTCCCGCGATAGAGGCGGCTTCATGGCTGATACCTTCCATAAGGCACCCATCACCAGCAATCACATAGGTATGGTGATCAACAAGTTCATCACCGTAACGCGCGGCCATATGGCGCTCGGCCATAGCCATGCCAACCGCATTGGCAATACCCTGACCCAGCGGGCCTGTAGTTGTTTCAATGCCGGTTGCATGTCCGAATTCAGGATGCCCTGCTGTGCGCGATCCCATTTGCCGGAAGTTACGCACTTCATCCATGGTCATATCTTCATAACCAGTTAGGTGAAGCAAGGCATAAATAAGCATCGATCCATGCCCAGCTGATAGCACAAACCGGTCACGATCCGGCCAATATGGGTCACTGGCATCAAATTTCAAATGTTCGTCAAACAGAACAGTCGCCGCATCGGCCATACCCATGGGCATGCCGGGATGTCCAGATTTTGCAGCTTCCACGGCATCCATCGACAACGCCCGAATAGCATTAGCCATGTTTTGTTTTGATGCTGCATTCGTCATGTTGAACCCCTAAGCTTATGTGCCGATGTGACCGAAGCACGTGCGGCAAACTGTTTGGCAAACTGTTTGTAACAAACTGTATCAGAATTATCCGGGCAATTTGCATTTCTATAACAGTTTCGTCAATGCGGCATTCAGTCTATTGAAGATTATCATCAATATTTTTTTTCATGGGATTAAATTATGATGCGAGTTCAATTTATTGACTTTTGTGATGGTAGGTTAAAATGGGGGTTTATTTCAATTGCATCTTAGTGCAAGCTTCATCTCATAACATATTATGAACAAGACAGAATATCATTTTTGGCTAATAAACTAACCAAATTAAGCTAAAGTTTGTTATTAAGCTAATAAGATGATTTTGTTTGGGATTTTGATCTAAATGACACGACTTGAAGACGCATTAACTCAATTCGAAAATGCTGTGGCTAATTTGGAATATTCGATAGAATCGGTTCAGGAATCGGCCGCGAATGCTAAAATGGCAAACTCGGATGCTGGCACTATGTCAGCGTCGTTTCAAAATGAGCTGAGCGCACTTGAAGAAAAACTCGATCAGGCAGTTGCCATTATCGCCAAAGTCGCCAACAGCGGGGCTCAACAAGATAAAGTGACCAAAGTTAAATGACCAGCTCTGTAGTAACGATCCGCCTGAATGGCAAACCTTATCAAATCGGGTGTGACGCAGGCGAAGAAGCACATGTAACCAAGCTAGGTGCCGAAGTTAATGCGGTCATGCAAACACTGGTCGATTCGGTCGGCCAGATTGGTGAAGCACGTTTGCTGGCAATGACAGCTTTGATAATTGCTGATCGGTCGTCGAACGGGTCGGCAGCTGGTTCATCACCCTCGGTTGATGCCGGACAAGATGTCGAAGCAACCGCAATTGTCTTGGAAAAAGCAGCGGCACGGCTAACAGAGCTTGCATCCAAGCTAACAACACCTTAAATCAACATTGTGCGGCGACTGTACTTTCGCGTTTGGTTTTTCAATCCCTGGGGCCATAAATTTCTCTCGGGAGCTGTCTCTGGCTGAGCCGTGGTTCAGTTATTCGCGGTGCCCACCTGTTAATCAGGTCACAGAGGATGTTTACACTGACGGTTAGCGTGGTCGCCGCCACCACTGTTATTGCAGGAAGTTGTGAAATGACGTCTCAAAATGAAACGGTCGATCCTGCCGACGAAAAGCAGGCGCTACGGCGCGCCGCAACAAAAACCCGCAAAATTCTTTTTGAACAGCAAATCCACGCAGCTATGGCGATCGCAGATCATGCCGATAGGCTGTTAGACCAATTTGGCCGTGGGATATATGCAGCCTATCTTCCTATTCGCAGTGAACTGTCACCTTTACCGCTGGTTGCACGTCTGGCTGATTCATCCGTGCAGACTGCTATGCCGATTACGCCTGCACCCGGTAATCCGCTTGATTTCAGATTATGGGCACCTGGCGACAAGCTGGATGATGGCCCTTATGATACGAAACAGCCTTCAGCCTCGGCTCCTGTTTGCGCCCCAGATGTGATTCTGGCACCAATGCTGGCCTTTGATAGTGCATGCTGGCGTCTTGGTTATGGTGGCGGGTTTTATGATCGGTCGATTGGTGGATTGCGTCAGACTGGTCATAAGGTGGTTACCATTGGCGTCGCCTTTTCTGGTCAACAAGTCGAACAGGTGCCGACTGGCCCTTTTGATATGGCGCTTGATGCCGTCTTGACCCCAGATGGGCTGATAATGCCAGCGTAAAGTTGTAGCTAATGCGTGATAGGAGTTTGCCCAAATGCGGGTTCTGTTTTTAGGTGATATTGTGGGGCGGTCGGCACGCCAAGCTGTGATTGAACAGATGGCGACATTACGTGAAAGTCTGGCGCTCGATTTCATCGTCGTTAATTGTGAGAATGCCGCTGGAGGCTTTGGCATTACGCCCGCAATCTGTGATTTACTGTTTGACGCTGGGGCTGATGTGCTGACAACAGGCAATCATGTATGGGATAAGCGCGAAATAATTGACTATATCGCCAATGAACCACGTTTGTTGCGTCCTATAAACATGGTCGAAGGTACACCTGGCGTTGGTGTGACGACCGTTACAAATGATGCTGGTGCCCGCTTGTGCGTGATCAATGTGATGACCAATTTATTTATGGCACCAAATGACCCTGCCTTTTTGGCGCTTGATGATAGTCTGGTGCGAAATAAATTAGGGCGTGATGCAGATTTTATCCTTGTTGATGCGCATGGTGAAGCGACATCCGAGAAGATGGCGCTTGGGCATCTTGCTGATGGCCGTGCCTCGATGCTGGTCGGAACGCATACACATATTCCAACAGCTGACCATCATATCCTGCCAGGTGGCACCGCCTATCAAACCGATGCGGGCATGTGCGGGGATTATGATAGCGTGATCGGTATGGAAAAGCAGGCCGCGACAGCCCGTTTCATAGGGCGAAGTAATCCGCGCCTTTCGGTGGCGCTTGGCACACCGACATTATGCGGGCTTGTGGTGGAAAGTGACGATAGCGGTCTAGCCATTTCGGTGGCGCCTTTACGAATTGGCGGTCATCTATCCCCTACCGCGGGCACTGATGTGATTGGGCGTATATAGTTTTGATCACTAGCGGCTAGCCGTTCTGCCTTGTGTCTGCTATATGATTATACACAATGTTAACCGCATATACAGAAGTTAGAAACCATGGCAGGCCACTCCAAATTCAAAAATATCCAGCACCGTAAGGGTGCACAGGACAAAAAACGTGCCAAGATTTTTGGTCGTCTTATCAAGGAACTGACAGTTGCAGCACGTAGCAGCACCGATCCTGACTCAAATCCAAGATTGCGCACGGCTTTGGCGGCGGCGCGTGCAGCGAATATGCCGAAGGATAATATTGAACGTGTGCTCAAGCGCGCTGAAGGCGGCGAGGGCGAGAACTATGATGAAATTCGCTATGAGGGTTATGGCCCCGGAGGCACGGCATTGATTGTCGATGCGATGACCGATAACCGTAATCGCACGGCGTCTGAGGTGCGTTCGGCTTTTACGAAATATGGTGGTTCGCTTGGTGAAACAGGTTCGGTTAGCTTTATGTTTGACCGGGTTGGCCAGATGATCTATCCGACTGACGTTGCCAGCGCAGATGATATGTTTGAGGCTGCGCTTGAGGCTGGAGCTGACAATGTTGAGTCGGATGCGTCAAGCCATGAAGTGACCTGTGCGCCCGAAGATTTCAATAATGTGCGCGAAGCTATGGAAAACGCCTTTGGTGCGCCCGAAGAATCTGGTCTGATCTGGAAACCGCAAAACACCATAGAAGTGAGCGAGGCGCATGCCATGACTTTGATCAAACTACTAGATATGCTTGATGATAATGATGACGTGCAGAACGTATCGTCCAATTTCGATATATCTGACGACATTTTGGCATCATTGACCTAAGGCTGGCGGTGATGCGCGTTCTTGGCATCGATCCTGGATTGCGCGCCACCGGATGGGGCGTCATTGATGTCACAGCTGGACGGCTGCTGCATGTCGCAAATGGTGTCATCAAACCTAACCATACAGAGCCTGACGCCAAGCGCCTTGGCCGGATTGCTGAGGATCTTTCGGCTATTATTGCGGCGCATCAACCAACCTATGCGGCGATTGAAGAAATCTTTGTGGCCAAGTCAGCAAAGTCCGCACTGAAGCTGGGCATGGCTCGCGGCGTGGGGATCATGATCTGTGGTCAGGCTGGGCTTGTGGTGCATGAGTTGGCAGCCCGCTTGGTGAAAAAATCAATCACCGGCACCGGCGCCGCCGATAAACGGCAAATACAGGATATGGTGTCACGCCTGCTGGGGGTGACGCCCGCCAATGCTGATGCGGCAGATGCGCTGGCAATTGCCATTGCCGCCAGCAATGGCGCTGGACAGATTGTTGCTGATGGTGCTGGCAAAGCGGCGTCTGTGCGTGTAGGTTCGACACGTAATGCAGAGGCCGATACCGGCCTGTCCCAGGCTATTGCGGCGGCGTTGGCGCGCGACGCACAGGATAATGAGGGTAATCCATGATTGCGCAGCTTCGCGGTATCTTATCTCATACAGCCGATACGCATGCCGTTATCGATGTTCAAGGCGTCGGATATCTTGTCCATATTTCGGGTCGAACCCAAGGTCAGCTTGCGGCGCAGGATGGGGCGGTTACCGTTCTGACCGAAATGATTGTTCGTGAGGACAGCATGACGCTCTATGGCTTTTATGATGCGTCCGAGCGTGACGCCTTTCGGTTATTGATAACGGTGCAAGGGGTTGGGGCGAAAGCTGCGATGGCGATCTTGTCGGTATTATCACCAGCCGATCTGAGTAGCGCCATCATGGCAGGTGACAAGGCCATGGTGGCACGCGCTGATGGTGTTGGCCCTAAAATTGCCCAGCGTGTTGTGAATGAGCTAGCTGAAAAAATTGGCCGCTTCCCGTCGCTTGGTGATGGCCTTACAATTAATACGTCCAGCGCTATGGGCGGCGAAGATTCGCCTGTTGCCAGTGCGATGGGTGACGCATTGTCGGCCCTGATAAATCTGGGATATGGACGATCTGAGGCACATGCGGCGTTGCTTCGGGTTCAGCAGGCCGGCGAAGCAGATGATCTGTCTGGATTAATCGCTGCTGCCTTACGCGAAATCGGGGGCTAGGAACGTTTGAATGAATGAAGATGAACGCCTTGTGAATCCCGATCATGTCGAGCGTGGCGATAATGCTTTGCGGCCAGCCTCGCTTGGCGAATTTATTGGTCAGGGTAACGGCCGGCAAAATTTGGAAACCTTTATTCATGCGGCGCGTGATCGTGGCGATGCGATGGACCACACGTTGCTGCATGGCCCGCCCGGACTTGGCAAGACAACGCTAGCCCAGATTGTATCGTCAGAACTTGGGGTTGGTTTTCGTGGCACGTCGGGACCAGTCATTGCGCGCGCTGGTGATCTGGCGGCCTTGCTGACCAATCTGCGTCCACGTGACGTTCTGTTTATTGATGAAATTCACCGACTTGCCCCTGTGGTTGAAGAGGTGCTGTATCCCGCAATGGAAGATTTTCAGCTTGATCTGATTATTGGTGAGGGGCCGTCGGCACGTTCGGTGCGGATTGATTTGCCGCCTTTTACCTTGGTTGGCGCGACAACGCGATCTGGTTTATTAACGACGCCATTACGTGACCGCTTTGGCATCCAGATGCGGATGCAGTTTTATACCCGCGATGAACTCGCGCTGATTTTACACCGGCAGGCTATAAAGCTAGGTCTTGATCTGGCGGCTGATGGTGCCAGCGAGATTGCAGGTCGGGCACGCGGAACCCCCCGTGTTGCGGGACGCCTATTGCGGCGGGTGCGTGATATTGCGGCGGTGGCTGGTCATGACAGGGTAACAGCCGAGATTGCCGATACGGCACTTCATCGCCTCGAAGTTGATGCGGCAGGTCTTGACGCAATGGATCGTCGTTACCTGTCATGTTTGGCTGAGTCCTATGCTGGTGGGCCTGTTGGGGTCGAAACATTAGCGGCGGTTCTGTCCGAACAGCGCGACGTGCTTGAAGAGGTGATCGAACCCTATCTGATGCAAACTGGCCTATTGATGCGGACGCCGCGCGGTCGATGCTTGTCGAGTGGTGGATGGACTTATTTGGGCATCACCCCGCCTGCGTCAGCAATGCAGCAGCTTGATTTGCTCCAGGCCGAAGACGAAAATATTGATGATCGTTAAATGATGAATGTGCCTGAGCAACAAAAACAGCATCTTGATGGCTGGCTTGATGGTGACACGCATGGTTACTGTCTGCGTGTTCAATATGAAGACACCGACGCAGGTGGTATTACCTATCATGCGCAATATCTGGCATTTGCTGAGCGCGCACGGTCAGCCTATCTACGTCTTCTGGGCGTCGATCAGTCCAGCTTAATGGCACAACAGGGTCAGGGATTTGTGGTTCGCCATATCGCGATCGACTATCTGCAAGCGGCACCATATGACAGCCTGCTTTGTGTTGAGACAAAGCTTATCAAAATGGGCGGTGCATCATTTAAATTGCAACAAATTATAAATAATAATGCCCATCGCCACATTGTTGCCCGACTTTTCGTGGACATAGTCTTTGTAACATTTGACGAAAACAGGAAAACAAAGCCTGAAAAGATTTCAAAGGCGATCAGAAACAAGCTGACTTTAACCAAAAAGGCACTGCGCTAAACCATGATGAGAGACTATGTGAGAGTTGGTGTTAGCTAGCCGACAAAATCAGAACCTAAACTATCGACTATCAATATCACTGTTAGGGTGAGAACAGGGGAAATTAATGAATTCAGCCGATTTAACCGTTACCAGTTCAGCGTCGGATCTTAGTACATGGGGCTTGTTCCTTGCTGCCGACCCATTGGTCAAATTTGTTATGCTTTTATTGGTGCTGGCCTCAATCTGGTGCTGGGCAATTATTGTTGAAAAGATTTCATCGGTGCGCCGTGAACGCCGCTTTGCCCAGCAATTTGAAGATGCATTCTGGGCAGGTGGGTCTCTCGATCAGTTGTACGATGATACTGGCCCTGATGCAGAAGGATCCATGTCCAAGGTTTTTGTTGCAGCTATGCGGGAATGGCGACGCGCATCGGCACGTGGCTTGGCAAGTAGCACCCGCTCCGATTTGCGGGCATCACTGGTCAGCCGGATCGAACGCTCGATGAATTTCACCATCACGCGTGAGATGGAACGGCTTGAACGTGGTATGAATTTTCTGGCTTCAATCGGCTCGGTGTCGCCTTTTGTTGGCTTGTTTGGAACAGTATGGGGAATTATGAGTTCTTTTCAGTCAATCGCCGAGTCCAAAAACACCTCGCTTGCCGTTGTTGCCCCCGGCATTGCCGAAGCTTTGTTCGCAACCGCGCTAGGTTTAGCTGCCGCGATACCAGCCGTTACAGCCTATAATAAATTTGCAGGTGATCTTGAGCGGCATAGCGCGCGTCTTGAAACCTTTGCACAGGAATTCAGCACTTTGCTTGGGCGTCAGCTTGACGAAGGAGATAACTAATGGGCGCAAGTGTAAAGCGATCTGGCAGAGGTGGGCGGCATCGCCCGATGGGTGAAATCAATGTCACACCCTTTGTTGACGTTATGCTGGTGCTGTTGATTGTTTTCATGGTGACAGCCCCTTTGCTGACGGTCGGTGTGGAAGTTGATTTGCCAAAAACACGGGCAGGCAGCATCAATGCCGATGCGGCGCCTCTGGTTGTGTCAATTAAGGCTGATGGCGAACTGTATCTGCAGGAAACAATGATCGAATCTGACAAATTGATTCCCCGTTTGAAAGCCATTTCCGAAGCCAATCCAGCGGTACGTATTTTTGTCCGTGGTGACACATCGGTGATGTATGGCGATGTGCTTGGGGTTATGGGTCGCATTCAATCAGCTGGTTTCGAGAAAGTAGCGCTGGTTGCGCAGCTGCCCGAACAGGAATAGATCAAAATTGGATCACTCTATATGACGTCTCGTCCGGTCATAATTTCACTAACTCTGCATATCGCAATAGCGGTATTGTTTGCGGTTGGCTTGCCTTCTATTAAGCGTAAGCTTCCCGAAGAACAGCCGATCATCGCGATGGAAATTGTGCAGACTGTGCCGATTTCAAATTTGACCGAAGGTGCACAGGAAAGCACGGCCAAAAAAGCACAGGAACCAGCCAAAAGTAAAAATACCCCGCCGCCACCGCCGCCAAAAGCCGCGCCTAAATCAAAGCCCGTGAAACCGGCTGCCAAGGTAAAACCAAAACCAGTGCCGACGCCAAAGGCACCAGACAAAACAGCTGAAATCATCCCCGATAAGGCAAAGCCAAAACCAAAGCGCACGGAAGCGGCCGCAGCGCCAACCAAACTGCCTAAAGCACCGCCACGTCGCGAAAACAAAATGGCTAAAGCCAGTAAGCAAGAGAAAAAAAAGGCGCAGGCGTTGACGGGTGTTATGCAAAATCTTGCCAAGGCAAAACAGGTCAATGAGGACGCCGAAAAGAAGCGCCGCGCCCAAGAGCGTAAAAAAGCGGCTGAAAAGGTTAACAAGACATTGACCGCGACAACAGGTAATGCGCTCAAAGCACCAAAGGCACCTGTGATTGCACCGATGGGCGCATCAGATTTTGACCGGCTACGGGCGCATTTGTCGAAATGCTGGGATCTGCCAGTAGGTAGCGCTGGTGCGGATACCCTTATTGTTGACATAATTGTAACGTCAGATAGAGACGGAACAGTGCTGAGCGCGGAGATTAAAAATAAAACACGATATAAAATTGATCGTGCTTTCAAAGCGGCTGCGGCAGAAGCGCAACGGGCGACTTTGGAATGTTCGCCATTGCCATTGCCGCCAGAAAAATATGATCAATGGAGATCATTTGTTTTTGCCTTTGACCCGCGTTCGCTTTCCAGATAATGGCTGGAAACAAGTTATATTCTAATGTTCTGATGGATGAAATTGGTGAATTTTAATGTTAGTAGACCGTGTTTTCGCTATATTAGCTAAAAGTTGAAGATAGTATTTTGATGAAATTAATGTGGATATTTGGATGTGGTGTAAATGAAACTTTCAATGCGTAATTTTCTGTTTCAGGTTCTAATGATTTTAACTGTCATGACCGCTGGGGTTGCTCACGCCCAATTACGCGTCGTCATTACCGAAGGTCAAGTTGCCCCAACACCTATCGCGATTGCTGATTTTACCGGTCCGGATGGCGAGGTTACTGAAATTGGCCGTCAGATGTCGGCGATTATTTCGAATGATCTTGAAAGTTCAGGTCTGTTTCAGCCCATTGACAGTGCTGCCTTTATCTCACCACCAAAAGCGCCATCTATTCGGCCTAATTTTTCTGACTGGGCACCTGTTGGGGCAAAGGGCTTGCTTGTGGGTTCGGCCTATACCGATGAAAACGGTATGCTTCAGGTCGAATTTGTTTTGTGGGATGTTGTAACGCAAAAGGATATTACCCAGGGAAGCGGAAATTCCGATCCAGCAGGTTTGCGGCAGTTGTCACATAAGATCGCAGATTATGTTTACGAAGAATTCACTGGTGATACTGGCTATTTTGACACCCAAATTGTTTATGTTGCCGAAAGCGGTTCCCAGACTCAGCGCGTCAAGCGCTTAGCAATCATGGATCAGGATGGTCACAATCATCGTTATCTGACCAATGGTCTGGATCTGGTGCTAACGCCGCGGTTTTCGCCAACCGCCAATGAAGTTGCCTATCTGAATTATTTTAATGATGAGCCGAATGTATATTTACTGGATGTATTTACCGCGCGCACTGAACGGCTTGGTTCATTTCCGGGGATGACATTTGCCCCGCGTTTTGGTCCCGATGGTGACAAGCTGATTATGAGCTTGGCCAAAGATGGCTTGACCGATATTTTTGTAATGGATATGCGCACGCAATCAATAACCCAGCTGACCAAATCGGCTTCAATCGATACGTCACCATCATATTCGCCTGATGGCAAACGGATTGTCTTTAATTCGGATCGTGGGGGAAGCCAACAGCTTTATGTCATGAATGCTGATGGTAGCAATGTAAAGCGTATTAGCTATGGTGATGGCCGTTATGCTACCCCCGTATGGTCGCCGCGTGGTGACATTGTTGCCTTTACCAAGATGACAGGTGGCACATTCTATATTGGTGTAATGAATATTGATGGAACAGGCGAGCGGCTTCTGGCACAGGGGTTTCTTGTAGAAGGTCCAACATGGGCGCCAAACGGCCGCGTTTTGATGTATTTCAAGCAACAGCCTTTCAAGGATGATGGTTCGGGTGGTCAAACAGCTTTATATAGGGTCGATATAACCGGCTTTAACGAACGCCGAATAATAACACCCTCAGACGCATCAGATCCAGCATGGTCACCGTTACTTCGTTAAATGGTGCGGTACTAAGATCAAGTCCTAAATGAAAGGGAATATTGCGAAAATAGCCATAAAAAGATCTACCTAGCTTAATATGTTTGTAAATTGGCGAAATTATGTTGCTTTTATAACAAAATTAATGTTTCTTAAATTCCCAATATTGTGTAATATCTGCCAACTAAATTTAAAGGTGTTCTATAGCAAAACATTAATTTGAATATTTTCTGTTAAATGTATTTTGATTGGTCAATGAAAACCCTAGTTATTATTTTTGGCTTGGTTTTTGTATTATAGATCACTTGGAAATAAAGTGTTTACGGAGTTGGCCACCAGCCTCCGATAACAAAAGGCCATTCGTAACGACGAACATTAAACTATGAACAACAAAACCGGGACATCGGTAAACAAATCGAGGGCATAAAAATGGTACAACGCCTGATAGCAATTTTTTCTGCAGCTTTTCTTCTTGCTGCTTGTGAAACGGCTTCAACAACTTCAAGTGATAGCGCTAGCGATAGTGCGTCATCATCTGCTTCAGGCGCTGCATCAGCGTCCGCTTCATCAACTGATGCTATCTCATCAAGCACTGATGATGCGATTACGCCTGCTGAGAAGCTGGCTAAAGTTGGCAACACAGTCTATTTTGACTTTGACAGTTCAGTGCTCAGTTATGATGCACAGGTAACGCTGTCGCGTCAGTCTGCATTCCTACAGCTTAACCCTGAAGCAGTGGTTGTGATCGAAGGCCATGCCGATGAGCGCGGCACACGCGAATATAACCTGGCACTTGGTGATCGTCGTGCCTCAGCAGCGCGCGATTTTCTTCTTGCCAAAGGTATCGATGCTGCACGTATTCGCACCGTATCCTACGGTAAAGAGCGCCCAGCAATGCTAGGCTCCAGCGAAGAATCTTGGGCTAAGAACCGTCGCGCTGCGACTGTGCTTAACTAAGCCGTAACCGTTTATGACTGAATTAAGAAAAGGGGCTCTATGGCCCCTTTTTTGTGCCTAATTTTTGCCTAAAAGTTTGGCTATTATAATGACTTGCTTTCATTAGAGGCTTCTATCATGTTCCTAAGTTCACATTCAATTCGCATTCTGAGCCTTTGGCTTCTGTTAGCGGGTATGTCAGTCGAAACATCTTTTGCGCAAAGTGCGGCTACTGGCACCAAGGCGTCCACTGGAAATAGTGATACGACAAGCGCGCTACTCACCCGACATCAGCAGCGCATGGATATTCTTGAAGCTGGCTTGAAGGAAATCCGTGGTGTGCTGGAAAGTGACCTGCGTGAAATCAGTATGAAGATCCAGCAACTTGATAGTAGTGCAGCGCAAGGTGACAGTGCTAAAAGTGCCGATATGCAGATGCTGAATGACAAGATGGAACGTTTGACTGACATGATCGCGATGACAAATCGCCGTATGGAACGCACGCTTGAAATAACGTCCGACACCGAATTTCGTCTTTTGCGTTTGGAAAAACGCATGCAAACCTTGCTGTCGCTGGGTAGTGATAGTCTGGCGAATGCCGTAATCGGTCAGGATACAAATCCGGCTAAGCCACGTGCTGATGTTTTGATGAATCGCAGTGAAGGATCGGATGGCACCACCTGGTCAGTTGACGAGAAGGCGCTAGCTGACAAAATGCAGGAAAATGCGAGCACCGATAACAATTCTGATGCCGCGACGGCTAGTGCGGTTGCCGGACTGACGACAGAGTCTGATCCGTCCGGTAATGCTGGCCAGAATGATGATATGGCAAATGAAAATGCACCTGATGTTGCTCGCGTGGGGCGTGATCCAGATATCACCGCGCAGGGTGATGATATGTTAGCAAAAGATAAGGCCGTGTCAGATACGACCTCAACACAAATCATCCGCGATGCAGAACAGCCAGAACAGGTTCGAGAAGAGGTTGCAGAAGAGGTTGTTGTGCCTACAAAGCCAATGGTCTTGCCTGACACAGATCCCGAAGAGCAATATCGGTTTGCCCTTGGTCGGGCTTTGCAGAATGATTTGGAAACAGCCGAAGCTGCCTTTGCTGAATTCAAACAGTCAAATAAAGGTCATGAGCGCGAGGCTGATGCCGTTTACTGGCTTGGTCGGGTTCAGTTCATGCGCAAAAAATATGAAAAGGCTGCGATGACCTTTTCCGAGTTCAATGGTGATTTTCCCGGTGATGCCCGCCTTGTTGATACAACGATGTGGATTGCTGAATCGGTTTCACATTTTGCCGAACCAGAACAAGCCTGCGCTATCTATGAATCTTTGCCGCAATTACTTGACGCACCACCTGAAGCGTTCCTAAAGCAATTAGCGACGCTTAGCGCTACGGCGAAGTGCGGTAGTTAGATGATACCATGCGCGGATCCACAGCTGACGTGCTGATGCGCCTTGATACAGAGTTTGCCGCCGCTATGTCGGCTTCGGGTTTAGACCAGCATATTTCTTTTGTTTCGGCTTTGTCCGGGGGGGCGGACAGTACCGCTTTATGCTTGTTAATGTCACGCTTTGCGGCGGTGTCAGGCAAAGCGCATTCTGCGATAATTGTCGATCATGGTATCCGCGAAAATGCTGGCACTGAAGCTGCGCGCGTTGCCGCACGGATGCGGAAATTTGGCATCAATGTAAAAGTCGAAAAGGTCAGCGAAAAGGCACCAGGAACGGGTATTCAGGCATGGGCACGCCGGCATCGCTTTGAGATTATGCTGGCACATGCCCGCCGCGATAAAGCGGCATTATTGGTTGGACATCATGCTGGTGATCAGGCCGAAACGATTGCCATGCGGTTGGGCAAAAGTTCTGGTCTGGCGGGGCTTGCCGGCATGAAACACGCAAGCTGGCGCGCTGGCGTGGCGATTGGGCGTCCAATGCTTGATTGGCCAGCTGAGCGTATGGTCGATATATGCCGGATTTTAGGGTGTGAATTTGAAGACGATCCTAGCAATTTAGATCGCCGTTATGAAAGAATCCGGTTACGTCAATTTTTGATGCAAGACAAAGCCTATAGTGCGCAACTATGCCGACTTGGTGATGCGGCACGGCAGATTCTGGCTTCGCTAGATCAGACATTGGCTGTCAGCCTTGCCCGCGATATAAGGCTTGATGCGGCTGGCTATGCGCGCTTGCCAGATTATCGAACTAATTCCAAGCATGATGCCGCTTCATATCTAGCTGATTTACCAGACATCGCCTGGCATCGCGCTATGGGGCGTTTACTGCATCAGGTTGGTGGCCAAACCTATGCTCCTGGCTATGAGGCGCTATCTGGGCTTCGTGCGCGCATGCAACGCGGATTAAGCAGTACTTTGTCAGCTTGTCTAGTTACACCTGTGGGCAATACAGATTATCTGGTTGTCAGAGAGTTGGGCAGGATTTTAAAGGAACAGCCTATAGAGGCGAATACAGATGTTATTTTTGCCGGTTGCTGGCATATTACAAGCAAGGTTTCGGGCAAGGTTTTAGCCTTTGGGCATACAAAATTGGCACAAACGCCATCCCGGTCAGCACTGCCACCAGAATGGGATGTGATCCCGCATATTATCCGCCAGTCGATTCCTGTCATTCAAAGTCTTGACGGGGCGCTCTTTTATCCCCAAATAATGGATAATACTAAAAAGCATAATGCACTAGATGCGCCTGCACATGCTAGGTTCTTGCCATTGGCACCAGGACAGGCACTGCAACCGATGTAAAATATGACGGTAGATAATGCCGTTAAAACAATGAAGGGTCTGTGAACCGTGAACAATATGGGACGTAATATTATTATCTGGCTCATTTTTGGAGCGGCCCTGTTTGGGCTTTTTAATCTGTTCCAACAGCCAACAACGACACCGCAGACCAATCAGGTTGCCTATTCTGATTTTATTGCTGAGGTCGAAGGCCAACAGATTGTCGAAGTCGTTATCGACGGCCGTAATCTGACAGGTAAAGCCAAATCAGGTCGGATCGTATCCAGCGTCATGCCTGAAGGAACTGATGTTGTTACTGTGCTTGACGCAAATGATGTGCGCATCATTGCCAGTCCCGAAGAAAGCAATATGCCGGGGCTGTTCTCGATTCTTCTGTCATGGTTCCCGATGCTATTATTCATCGGTGTTTGGATTTTCTTCATGCGACAGATGCAAGGTGGCTCGCGTGGTGCGATGGGTTTTGGTAAATCACGTGCAAAATTGCTTACCGAACATCAGGGTCGCATTACATTCGAAGATGTTGCTGGTATTGATGAAGCCAAGACCGAACTTGAAGAAGTTGTTGAGTTTCTAAAAGATCCCGGCAAATTTCAGCGACTTGGTGGAAAAATTCCAAAAGGTGTTTTGCTGGTGGGGCCTCCGGGAACTGGTAAAACTTTGCTTGCTAAAGCCATTGCTGGTGAGGCGAATGTTCCGTTCTTTACCATTTCAGGTTCAGATTTTGTCGAAATGTTTGTTGGTGTTGGTGCCAGCCGTGTCCGTGACATGTTCGAGCAAGGTAAAAAGAACGCGCCATGTATCATCTTCATCGATGAAATCGACGCCGTTGGCCGGCACCGTGGTGCTGGTCTTGGCGGGGGCAATGACGAACGCGAACAGACCTTGAACCAGATGCTTGTTGAGATGGATGGTTTTGAAGCGAATGAAGGGGTGATCCTGATCGCCGCGACGAACCGTCCGGATGTGCTTGATCCTGCTTTACTCCGCCCTGGGCGTTTTGACCGTCAGGTTGTGGTGCCAAACCCAGATGTAATGGGTCGTGAAAAAATTCTGAAAGTTCACATGCGTAAAACACCTCTAGCCGAAGGTGTAGAGCCACGTATTATCGCGCGCGGCACGCCGGGGTTTTCTGGTGCCGACCTTGCCAATTTGGTCAATGAAGCGGCATTGTTGGCTGCCCGCAAAGGCCGCCGCACCGTATCCATGAGCGAGTTTGAAGAAGCAAAAGACAAGGTCATGCTTGGATCTGAACGCCGTTCAATGGTGATGACGGATGAAGAAAAACGTCTGACAGCCTATCATGAAGCTGGTCACGCCGTTGTGGCGTTGCATTGTCCGGCATCCGATCCGATTCATAAAGCAACGATCATTCCACGTGGCCGTGCGCTTGGCATGGTAATGCGGCTACCCGAAGGTGATCGCATTTCGCTTGCTCGTGACAAAATCTATGCGGATCTGCGGGTGGCTTGTGGTGGCCGTATTGCTGAAGATATGATCTTTGGTGAGGATAAAATCACAACGGGTGCATCTTCTGATATCCGCATGGCGACCGATATGGCACGTCGTATGGTTACCGAATGGGGCATGTCCGACAAGCTAGGCTTTCTGGCCTATAGTGCCGATGAACAGGAAGTATTCCTTGGCCGGTCAGTCTCACAGCAAAAGAATATATCTGACGCTACAGCCTCAATAATCGATGCGGAAACCCGCCGGATTGTCGATGAGGCCTATAGTGCGGCTGCTAAAATTCTGAAAAAGCATAGTGTTGAACTTGAACGTCTTGCCCAAGGTCTGCTTGAATATGAAACGCTAGATGGCAATGACATCAGCATCATCGTTGAAGGTGGAACACTTGTACGTGAAGAGGCGGCTGACGAAGTGCCTGAAAGCCCACGGGCGAAAACAAGGTCTCGTACCGGCTTGCCTAAATCAGGTCGCCCAAAGAAACCAGGTAATGAACCGGTTTAGCCAGTGAGGTTAGCCAGTGTCTGATTACGCTCCCATAAGCTATAAGGCGGCACTTACACTGCCGCCTTTTGCATGTCCGACGTGGATACGACCACTTGTGCAAAATATCCCTCTTGATGGTTCATTAACGCTGGCTGGTGGTTGGCGGCAATTCAGCCATGTGGATGTTGTACAACGTGATGACGATAACAGCTATGCGGCGCGCCGGATGCATGTTGATGCGGTCATATCCGCAGCCGATGACCGAAATAAGGCGGTTGCGGCCATTGAGCATCTGACAATGCCGCGTGCTGGTTTTGCGGGTCTGGCGATGAACCAGCCGCACATTATGGGTATTTTGAATGTCACACCAGATAGCTTTTCTGATGGTGGTCAGCATAATGCCCCAGTCAAGGCGATTGCGGCAGGCGCTGCGATGCAGGCGGCAGGTGCCAGCATTATTGACATTGGTGGTGAATCAACACGGCCTGGGGCTGAGCCCATTACGCGCAATCAGGAATTAGCGCGTATTTTGCCGCCTATTACGGGTCTTGCCAAGGCAGGTGCGCTGGTGTCGGTAGATACACGACATGCCGATGTTATGACGCGGGCAACCACGGCAGGTGCTGGCATTATTAATGATGTTGGTGGGTTGCGTGCTGATGGTGCGCTGGGGGCAGCATCCGACAGTGGTGCGCCGGTGATTATCATGCATATGCAAGGCACGCCTGAATCAATGCAGAATAATCCGCATTATGGGTTTGCGCCGGTGGAAATTTATGAATTTCTTGAGGCTCGTATCAGCGCCGCTATCGATGCGGGTATCCCCCGTGATAAAATTGCTGTTGATCCGGGCTTTGGCTTTGGCAAGACCCTGACGCATAATATGGAATTGATGAACTGGTTTGGCATGCTTCATGGCCTTGGCGTACCGCTATTGCTGGGTGCAAGCCGTAAATCCACCATTGCCAAAATATCCCAAGATGAAGGGGCTGGCGACCGTCTTGCTGGCAGTATCACTTTGGCCTTGCAAGGCATCCATGAAGGGGCGCAGATGATCCGTGTACATGATGTGCCTGAAACCGCCCAGGCTATCGCCGTGCAGATGGCGTTATATGATGCCACGTAAACTGATGCCTGATTATTGCCTGATTTAGGTGAAAGATACTTGTGAAAGGACTTCGCGCTCCTCTATTCTATCTTGAACAGGCACCGCGCAGTAAAGGGACAATCATGGCAGGTTTATTTGGAACAGATGGTGTCCGTGCGCGAATCAACACAGGGCCAATGACCGCCGAAGCTATTGTTCGTCTGGCGCTGGCTGCAGGCAGCTGGTTTGTCGCCAATAATGCGGCTGGTAAAATAGGACGCAAAGCTGGACGTCCGTCAGTTGTGATTGGCAAGGATACACGCCTGTCTGGCTATATGCTGGAGTCAGCGCTGGTTGCCGGTTTCACCTCGATTGGCATGGATTGCCGGCTTCTGGGACCGGTGCCGACACCTGCAGTGGCCTATCTGACCAGCTCGCTTCGTGCCGAATTGGGGGTGATGATTTCGGCTAGTCATAACCCGCATTTTGATAATGGTATCAAATTATTTGGCCCTGATGGATATAAGCTGGACGACGCGATCGAAGCTGAAATTTCACAATTAGCGGCTGGATCGATTGCCTTGGCCGAACCTGAAAATCTTGGACGCGCTCGCCGGATGCTAGACTCGGTTGGGCGTTATGTCGAATTTGCCAAAGCCGCTTTTCCGCGTGACTTGCGGCTGGATGGTATGAAGATCGTGGTCGATTGCGCTAACGGGGCGGCCTATCGCACCGCGCCTGATACGCTGTTCGAGCTTGGTGTCGAGGTGATTCCACTGGCAGTAACGCCGAATGGCATGAATATCAATGATATGTGCGGGGCTGTATCACCGCAGATGATGGCGGCGGCTGTTGTTACGCATGGCGCTGATGCGGGCATTGCGCTTGATGGTGATGCTGACCGGTTGATCATGGCGGATGAAAAGGGGCATTTGCTTGATGGCGATCAACTGCTGGCGACATTGGCTTATGCGCTACAGCAATCGGGCAGCCTTACCGGCGGCGGTGTTGTGGGTACGGTTATGTCGAACCGCGGGCTAGAGCTCAAGCTGGCGGAATGGGGGCTTGATCTGCACCGTTCAAAGGTGGGTGATCGCTATATTCTCGAGACGATGCGTAAAACCGGCATTAATCTGGGCGGTGAACCATCAGGCCATATTCTGCTTAGCGATTATGCGACCTCGGGTGACGGTTTGCTTGCTGCCTTACAGATGCTGGCCTTGCTCAAGCGCAGTGATAAAAACGCCAGTGACTTATTCACCGCCTTTACCCCTAGCCCACAGAAACTGGAAAATATCCAAAATATTGATCGCGGGGTTCTAGCCGATGATCGCCTGCAAGCCGACATCAGCAAGATCGAAGCCAGCATGAAAGGTCAGGGGCGGGTTCTGGTACGCGCGTCAGGCACCGAAAATCTGATCCGGGTGATGGTCGAGGCAGATGAAATGTCGCTTCTTGACAATGTTATGCAGGAACTAATTTTGCGCATAAATTCTGCGGCGAAATAAACCACATAATTACAATACATTAGCAAAAGCAAAAATATTTCACTTATCGTTTTGGCGGTATGTTGACAAGCGGCAGGTGGTCTGTCATGTCTCTGGGCGGGTCGTCACCTCCCAACAGGTGGCCACATTTTGAACTGAGGATCACCATGTCTCCTTCCGCTAAACCGGCTTTGAAGCCGGCGTCTCCGCATTTTTCATGCGGTCCGACCAAGAAACGGCCTGGATGGTCCGCTTCTGATCTTGATATCTCGGTGCTAGGTCGTTCGCACCGTGCCAAACATCCCAAAGCCAAAATTCAATCCGTACTTACAAAGATGCGTAGCCTTCTGGGTCTGCCATCCGATTATCAAATCGCGATTGTGCCGGGTTCAAATACGGGCGCGGTTGAAATGGCGCTCTGGTCATTGCTGGGTGTCCGCGGCGTTGATGTGCTGGCGTGGGAGTCGTTTGGCAAGACATGGGTTGCTGATGTGCTGAACCAGCTCAAGATACAGGATGCCCGCGCCATCGAGTCTGATTATGGTCTCTTGCCTGATCTGGGCATGGTTAATTTTGATAATGATGTTGTCTTTACATGGAATGGCACCACGTCGGGGGTGCGGGTGCCGGATGCTGACTGGATTCCGGCGGATCGTGCTGGCTTGACGATTTGCGATGCCACTTCGGCCTGTTTTGCTATGGATCTGCCATGGGACAAGCTGGATGTCACCACATTCAGCTTTCAAAAGGTACTTGGCGGCGAGGGTGCGCATGGCGTCATAATCCTGTCGCCGCGGGCTGTTGAACGGCTGGAAAGCTATAGCCCGCCATGGCCGATGCCCAAATTATTCCGGATGACCAAAAAGGGCGTGTTTGATGCGGCGCTGTTTGACGGGGCAACGATCAACACCCCATCGATGCTGGTGATCGAAGATGCGCATGATGCATTGGTCTGGGCTGAGTCAATCGGTGGTCTTACCGCGTTGATTGCCCGTGTTGATGCCAATTTTGCGGTGATTAGTGACTGGATCAAAATCACCCCGAACTATGCGTTTCTGGCACAGGATCCAGCGACTATCTCGCCGACTTCGGTGACCTTATCGATCATTGATGACTGGTTTATGAATGCCGACGCCGCTGTGCAGAAAGCAATCACAAGCGACATTCAGACAGTGTTGGCCGATGAAGA
>NZ_CBFHNB010000010.1:0-42492 GCF_965657105.1 Puniceispirillum sp. (SeqCode) | reverse complement strand
GAATATCTGCATGGTGCCAGCGGTAAGCCAGACCGGGCTTGGCGAAGGTGACAAAGCTGATGATTATATCGCGGCGGCGTCTTTAGCCGTTGAGGATGCGGTCGAGCAACTTGGTAAATCAGCCCGCAAAAATGATGCTTCGGTTGAGGAAGTTTCTGGACAGGCTGTGCGCCGTGTTGCAAGAAGTATGTTTGGATTGCGCCCGATTACGCATGTCCATATCATGCGGGTGAACCAAGAGGATTTGATGGCATGATAGGCCGTATAAATCATATCGCGATTGCCGTGCCTGATGTTGAAAAGGCCGCGTTGCACTGGCGGGATGTGCTGGGTGCAGATGTCAGTGCGGTCGAAAGCCTGCCCGAACATGGGGTGCGTATCGTTTTTGTAAATGCCCCAAATGGTAAAGTTGAACTTATGGAACCATTAGGCGAGACATCACCAATTGCAATGTTCCTGCAACGTAATCCTGATGGTGGTATGCACCACATATGTTACGAAGTGTCGGATATTGCCGCAGCATGTGATCATTTGACAGCCAAGGGCGCGCGTGTGCTTGGTAATGGGACACCAAAAAAAGGCGCGCATGGGAATCCAGTCTTGTTTTTACATCCAAAGGATTTCAATGGCACTTTGATTGAACTTGAAGAGGTGCGTTAGGGCAGGTCATGGATATTGTATCAGGAGTCGTCGTATATATACTTTTATGGTGGTGGGTGTTTTTGATGACATTGCCCTTTGGTGTAAAGGCACCAACAACTGTTGAAACCGGACATGCAACATCGGCACCCGAACGGCCTTTGATTTGGCGTAAGGTAGGGGTGGCGACAATTATCGCCGCGATTTTGTTCATAATGGTTTTCATGGTAATTGATTCGGGTTTGATATCGCTAGATAAGCTTTAATACGCACCCCGCGACGACCTGTCGCAGATGGTTTTAATGCGTCTTGATTAGCAATTTTTCGGCCAGTGTGGGGCTTCTGTAAACTAGGCTGAGCATACGAAAATCAAAACCAAAAAGAAAAAGCAAGGCTCGCGCCTTGCCTTTCAAACAGTCGCCAATCTGTGCTGGCTTTTTCACTCCCTAAACCCGGTCTTTGCAACCTGTTACATTTACGCTAAGCAATAAAACATCATTTGTCGATACAAAATTATTCTTTTTTTAATAAAATAGTCATTCATATGTATTATTTGTAACAAGACAGAGTGAATTAGCTATTTAGAGGTAATGTGGCAACGTAAAGACAATACATTGTTGAATGATGTTTTGATGTGCTACAGGTTTTTAATAAATGTTTTGCTTGTGAAATCGAGTGTTACTTTTGGTGATCGGGTAAATTCAATACATGGCTACGAATGCAAAAATTTATCTGGCATCGGATCACGCTGGTGTTGAATTGCGCAGTGCGGTTGCCGCATATATTGCGGCGAAAGGTTTGCAGGTTGTCGATCTTGGCCCAGATGCTGGCAGCTCAGTCGACTATCCAGATTACGGAGAAAAGCTAGCTATGGCACTATCTGGTGAAGTTGATGCACGTGGCGTTGCTATCTGTGGAAGTGGTATAGGTATTTCAATAGCTGTAAATCGTTTTCCATGGGTGCGTGCCGCGTTGGTCACGTCTGCCGAGGCGGCGCGTTTGTCACGTGAACATAATAATGCAAATGTGATTGCGCTTGGTGAACGGCTGATAAGCCAGGAGACAGCTCTGGCGTGCATTGATGCGTTTCTTACTACCGACTTTGAGGGTGGTCGTCATGCGAGGCGGGTTGATAAGTTGACGAAACTTTCGCCCTAGTTTGAGCGAAATAGTGTCGCAAATGGGATGCGCACTGTGACAGTAACATGTGTAATTATTCGGCTCCCCTGTCGAGGAATGGTCATTGCGACCGCATTAACCAAAGGAGATTATTATGGACGATTTAAAAAGAACAATACCATCATTCGTAATGGACGGGTTTTTCTCAGCACCATTAAAGGACACCGATCCTGAAGTAGCGGCTGCATTAGGGCATGAGCTTGTGCGCCAGCAGGATCAGATTGAAATGATCGCATCCGAAAATATTGTCAGTACGGCCGTTATGGAAGCACAGGGATCTATTTTCACCAATAAATATGCCGAAGGCTATTCAGGTCGTCGTTATTATGGCGGTTGTGAGTATATGGACGTTGTCGAGACATTAGCGATTGAACGCGCCAAGACGCTGTTTAATTGTAACTTTGTAAATGTGCAACCGCATTCTGGTGCGCAAGCTAATCAGGCTGTATTCTTGAGCTTATTAAAGCCAGGCGATACGATTCTGGGTATGTCATTGGCCGCAGGTGGCCACCTTACGCATGGTGCAGCGCCAAACCTATCGGGTAAGTGGTTTAATGCCGTGCAATATGGCGTTGATCCAGAAACCTCTTTAATCGACTTTGATGAGTTGCAGAAAATTGCCGAAGAGTGCAAACCACAGATGATTCTGGCTGGTGGTTCGGCCTATCCTAGAACACTCGATTTTGCCAAATTCCGTGAAATTGCTGATTCGGTTGGTGCCTATCTGATGGTCGATATGGCGCATATTTCTGGTCTGGTTGCTACCGGTGCGCATCCAAGCCCGGTTCCTCATGCGCATGTTGTGACCTCAACAACGCATAAAACATTGCGTGCATCGCGTGGTGGTATCATTCTGTCCAATGATGAAGCGCTGGGCAAAAAGTTCAATTCAGCTGTTTTCCCAGGACTTCAGGGTGGCCCGTTGATGCATGCGATTGCTGGTAAAGCGGTTGCTTTTGGCGAAGCGATGCGGCCAGAGTTTAAGCAATATATCGACTCTGTTGTTGAAAATGCTCGTGTGCTTTCTGAAACGCTGATCGAACGTGGTGCGGCGATTGTATCTGGAGGTACTGACACACATCTGACGCTGGTCGATTTACGTCCAAAAGGTCTGACAGGTGATATCACTGAAGTGTCGCTTGAGCATGCTGGCATCACATGTAACAAAAATGGCATTCCGTTTGATCCGCAGCCACCTATGGTGACCTCGGGTGTTCGTCTGGGCACACCAGCAGGCACAACACGTGGCTTTGCGCGTGAGGAGTTTGTCGAAATCGGTCATCTGATCGGAGATGTTTTTGACGGCTTGGCAGAAAATCCAGAAGACAATAGTGCTGTTGAGGCTGTTGTACGTGAAAAAGTGCGCAGACTATGTCGGGCTTTCCCAATCTATCAATAGTGTGTACAATCACTCTCACGTCAATATATAGCGTGGGTTTGGGAAATGATTTGTCCGTTTTGTGCCAGTGAAGACACGCAGGTAAAGGACTCTAGACCATGTGAAGACGGCGCCGCTATCCGGCGTCGCCGCTTCTGTGGTAAATGTGAGTCACGCTTTACAACATTTGAGCGTGTACAGTTGCGTGAAATTATGATCGTAAAGCGTAATGGACGCCGGTCTCTTTTTGATCGGGAAAAGCTTGAACGGTCTTTTGAAATTGCTTTGCGCAAACGCGATGTTGACCCTGACGATAAAGCACGGTCGATCAATCAGATTGTGCGCCAACTTGAAAGCCACTCCGACGGGGATGTGCCAAGCGAACTTGTTGGTGAATTGGTCATGACGGCGCTTAACCAACTCGATCATGTAGCCTATATACGTTACGCATCGGTTTATCGAAACTTTGGAGAAGCCAAAGATTTTGAAGCCTTTGTTGAAAAAGAACTTGGTGATTAATATCCCGACTAAAAACATTGATCAAAAATGGATGCGTTACGCCATTTCGGAAGCCCGAAAGGCGGTTGGGCGCGCTGCTGAAAATCCGCCGGTTGGCTGTGTGATTATAGCTGCCTCTGGTCAACTTGTCGGGGCTGGACATACAGCACTGACAGGTCGGCCGCATGCCGAAACTGTGGCGCTGGCGATGGCAGGTCAACACGCGCGTGGTGGCACCGCCTATGTCACGCTGGAACCTTGTGCCCATCAAGGGCAAACGCCTCCATGTGCCACGGCATTGATCGAGGCAGGAATCCGACGGGTTGTCATAGCGTGGCAAGACCCCGATAGGCGTGTGAATGGCAAGGGTGTGGCTATGCTTCGTGCGGCTGGTATTGACGTTATCACCGATATTGCAAGTGATATGGCCTATTCTGTCATGCAGGGGTTTTTACATCGTATGGTGCATAAACTGCCTCTTGTCACTATCAAGACAGCGACATCACTGGATGGTGGTATTGCACTTGGTGATGGTCGGAAAATTTGGCTGACATCACCACCAATGCGCCGTTATGTGCACCTGCTACGCAGCAAATCAGATGCAATTTTGACAGGTATTGGGACGATTCTGGCAGATGATCCAGAAATGACATGCCGGTTGCCCGGGCTGGAACAAGATAGCCCGTCACGATTTATTCTGGATAGTCAGCTTCGTTGCCCTCCAGATGCCAAGATTCTGCAAAATAATAACGCTGTGCCAACGGTGATCTTTTGTGCTGATACCGCGTCATCTGATACCCGGATTGCGCTTGAAAAGTCTGGCGCCGTGATTGTGCCAATAGCTGTGGATAAAACACCAGATGATGGGTCGCCAAAGCGGCTCGATCTGAAAAAGGTTTTACGTTATCTAGGTGATGCGGGGGTGAATAATCTGCTGGTTGAGGCGGGTAGCTCTATTGTGACCAGTATGATTGCCAGTGACCTAGCCGATGTTATCCATTGGACGCAAAGCCAACATTTACTGGGCAGTGACGCTATTCCTGCTATATCACCCCTAAAGCTAGTGGCTTTGCCTGAGCAAACGCGATATACCGAGACGCATCATCAGCAAATCGGACGGGATCGCCTGACCATTTTGGCTAAATCTCTTTAGACTGGCGTAATCATAAGTAACGGATGTTTTGATGTTTACAGGAATCATTACCGGACAAGGCCATATTCTTGATATTCACGATGCAGGCGACCGGCATTTAACTATTGGGTGTGACTGGGATTGCGCGACGATTGATATTGGGGCGTCTATTGCCTGTTCGGGTATATGTTTAACTGTGGTCGCGCGTGATGCGCATAGCTTTAAGGTTGAGGCATCATCCGAAACAATATCGGTGACAACGCTTGGTAACTGGCACAAAGGTGACAAAATTAATCTTGAACGTGCGCTTCGTATGGGAGATGAGCTGGGCGGTCATATTGTGTCCGGTCATGTCGATGGGTTGGCCGAAGTGTTATCGATCACGCCTGATGGTGATAGTCATATTGTAAGCCTGAGTGTGCCTGCTGATTTGGCGATGTTTGTTGCGCCCAAGGGATCGGTTACATTAGATGGCGTGTCTCTGACAGTGAATAATGTCACTGACGATAGTTTTACGATAAATGTAATTGCTCATACATGGGATGTGACCCAGTTTGGTGTGCTGACGGTTGGTCAGAAAATGAATATGGAAATAGATATGCTGGCACGCTATGTTGCGCGCCTGAATAGCCTTAACAAGGAAGCGTAATAATGAGTCAGTCCGGTAAACCAGATATGCCCGCATTATCTCCCATTGAAGATGTTATTGCTGATGCCAAACAAGGTAAGCTTTTCATCCTGATTGACGATGAAGATCGTGAGAATGAAGGCGATCTGTGTGTTGTAGGCGAATGGGTGAGCCCGGAAAATATTAACTTCATGGCAAAGTATGGGCGCGGACTTATCTGTTTGGCTTTGCCACGTGAAAGAACAGAGGCACTGGGGCTCGGCATGATGGAGCGCCGCAATGAATCGCGGCATCAGACAGCGTTTACGGTTTCGATTGAAGCGCGTGAAGGCGTTACAACAGGTATTTCGGCTGCCGATCGTGCCCATACGATTCGTACAGCTATCGACCCGCAACGAAGTGAAAAAGACATCACCACGCCAGGGCATATTTTTCCGCTTATTGGCCGTGATGGCGGAACGCTTGTACGGGCAGGGCATACCGAAGCAGTTATTGATATCGCACGTGCAGCTGGTTCGGAAAATCCATCAGGTGTTATTTGTGAGATTATGAAAGATGATGGCGAAATGGCACGTCTTGATGATTTGCTGCCTTTTGCAAAAGAACATGATTTAAAAATCGGCACTATTGCTGATTTAATTGCATGGCGCCGTTTGAATGAAACGCTGGTTCAAAGGTCAGTAGAAACAGACTTTGCTTCTCAGACAAGCGGCTCATGGCGGATGATTATCTATGTAAATACGATCTCGGATGTTGAGCATATAGCACTTGTGAAAGGGGACATTTCCGGAGATGACCCTATTCTGGTGAGAATGCATGCCCTTGATTTGATGTCTGATGTGCTTGACGAAGCGTCTCCATTTCGGAATGGCCGTGAGTTGGAAACAGCTATGCATACGATTGAAAAGAATGGACGAGGCATTGTTGTTGTGCTTCGTGAGTCGTCAAATACCAGCCTGTCATCAATGGTAAGCCAGCGGGTGATGCAAGATACCAATAGCGGTGATAATCCAGGGCATGATTTACGTGAATATGGAGTAGGTGCGCAAATTCTTGGTGATCTTGGCGTTTCCAAAATGGTTCTGTTATCAAATTCCAAGCCAAATGTTATCAGCCTAGATGGGTATGATCTGGAGATTGTTGACTGGAAGCCGTTGAATGGAGAGGGGCAGTAATGTCAGCACATTTTCTAATTGTTGAAGCACGCTTTTATGGTGCGCTCGCGGATGCTCAGAGGGCAGGAGCCATAGCCGCCCTTGAAGCCGAGGGTGCAACGCATGAAACCATTTCTGTGCCGGGTGCGCTTGAAATTCCAGCAGCGATTGCCTTTTACGCATCCAGCGACAAGCGCTTTGATGGTTATGTTGCACTTGGCTGTGTTATTCGTGGAGAGACAAGCCATTATGACACTGTTTGTAATGAATCAGCGCGCGGGCTGATGGATTTGGCGTTGGCAGAAAATCTGGCTATTGGTAACGGTATCATTACGGTTGAAGATGAAGATCAAGCATGGGCACGTGCTGATAAAAGCCGTAAAGACAAAGGTGGAGACGCTGCACGCGCGGCTCTGGCTATGGCAAAATTGAAACAAGACGTAGGTATCTGATCATATGGCAAAGGAAAATGCTGAACTGAAACCTGTTCCTGTTCGCCGACGATCTGCATCACGCGTGTCTTCGATACAGATATTATATCAATCACAAATTACGGAACGCACCTCGATTGATTTTGCACCGGATTATCTGACGCATTATGCGCCGGATGTGTCAAAATCCTTTCGGGTTAAAGATATTGACCACGAGCATTTGAATGCCCTTTACACAGGCGTTGAAAAAGAAATGGCGCTGTTAGATGAGGATATTGCCAATTCTTTGGTAAGTGGATGGAGTATTGAGCGCCTGCCATTGATTGAGCTGACTGTGTTACGATGCGGTGCTTATGAATTACGGTTCATGCCGCATATTCCTGCACGTGCTGTGGTTAGTGAATATGCGGCTATCAGCGATGCCTGCGGCTGTGAAGTTGCGTTTGTGAACGCGATACTAGACCGCTTATCGCGCATCGTGCGAACGGTTGAGATGGGTACAGCTTAAAGCTTGGGAGTCTATTCTTCGGTTGCGCGCCGCCGCTTAAGATTCTTGAACACCTGATCGATCACACCATATGTGTTGCCTGGTGTTGGTGTCTTTTCATCAATATGGGCGATCGATATGCCTGAATTTTCATCAAGCACGTCAATAGCGCGGACAATATCATCTTTATCCACCGTAAACATGACCACAGTCCGGGATGTTGTTTGGTTGATGCCCGCAACAGGCTCTTCCATTATTTGAGAAACATAGTAGGTTTTGCCAGATTCGAAAGCACCTTCAAAGCTAGGTTTTCCGAGAATGAAAATCAAATCGGATTTTGTGCTTTTGCCAAGTTCAATCTTTGCCAGTTCGGTTTCATCGATGTTATGTCCATGAGAGCTGATGCGCGACTCACATCCAATAGTGCTCAGCATTACGATGCTTAACAGTGCTACAGAAGAAAGTGCGCGTAAAACAGTCATGTGTGCAAATGTTCGTCTGGTCATAGCCGCGTTCCTAGGATATAGACATGCTTAGTCATATAGATAGCCAACATAACGAGATGTTTGTAAAATGAACAGTAAAGAAAATGGGTGGCTAAAACAAATGCTTGGTTTTGGTAGAAAAAAACAGGACACGATTGCTGAAACCCTGTATGCGCAGGCTATTACCATAGCCAGAACACCCAAACTATATATCGATTATGGTGTGACGGATGACGTTGATGGTCGTTTTGATGCCCTTTGTCTGGTTGTGATGCTGGTTATGCGCCGACTTAAAGACATAGAAGGGGGCAAGGACATCAGTCAGGATCTTTTCGATTCGATGTTTGCTGATATGGATTTATCATTGCGTGAAATGGGTGCAGGTGACATTGGCGTGTCAAAACGTGTCCGTGTCATGGCCGAAGGTTTTATGGGGCGGTTGGAACATTACGCGTTAGCCCTTGATACAGGGGATGATGACATGCTTGCTAAGGCATTGGCTCGAAACCTTCTGCGTAACCCAGAGGCGGTGGATCAGGTGGCACAAAGCGGTCTGGTTGGTTTCGTGCAAACCCTAGCGCAAAAAATTAATACTGTGTCTGCTAAAGATATGCTTTCAGGTCAGATGCATATTGAGCTCTAGATCAGACAGTTTCAATTGGATAACAGCTTAGGTGCTATATAATAGCTTGATATTAACATCATCGCCATAATGTGATCGCCTGATAGCTTTAATGAATGGTTTTTGAAATGCCGGTTTTTTCTCTATCTGCTGAGCTTGCCGCTGATACGATCAAGCCGGACGCTACCTATCGATGCAAAGTCATTCCCTCAAAAGATGAAATTGATATGTTGCTGGCGCGCTTCGAATATATTGCTGTCAATGATCTTGTTGCCGAGTTACAAATCCGCAAAGTGGCACGTGATTGCTGGGATATACAGGGCAGATTAACCGCCGATGTGGTGCAAAGCTGTGTCGTAACCGGGAAGCCATTACCGGAAAGTGTGGATTTTACGTTAGAAGAACGTTATGTTCGCCTTGTTGACGATACAACGTCAGTCGAAGTTGATTTAGACGGAGTGGAACCGCTAAAAAACGGCTTTATTGATTTAGGCGAAATGGTGATACAGTCGCTAGCGTTAGCTGTCACAGCATGGCCGCGGGCAACCGATGCGGCTGAATATACCGAGCCTGATTCCGTAAAGAGTGATCACCCATTTGCTGGGTTGTCAGCTATAAAACAGTCAACCAACAAAAATTGACCGAGTAAACTGGAGAGCAGTCTGTCCAAGAACATTAAAATAGCACTGGACGCCATGGGCGGCGATAACGCGCCCGAGATTGTCATCAACGGTGCTGAACTCATTAAGCAACGATTGCCACATATTGACCTCGTTTTTGTTGGCGATGAAGCCCAGATCCGTGGATTTTTGGCACAGACAAAACATCTGGGTAATGCCGAGGTTCTGCATGCGGTTGATGCGGTGTCTCCCGATGATACCGCTTCCCAGGCTGTGCGTAGGGGGAAAACGACGTCAATGTGGCTGGCTATTGCCGAAGTTGCAGATGGTCGCGCTGACGCTGTTGTTTCGGCAGGTAATACAGGTGCCCTAATGGCGATGGCGAAATTACAGCTTCGGACAATGCCTGGCGTTACAAGACCAGCTATTGCCGGGTTGTTGCCGTCAGAAAAAGATATTGTCTGTATGCTTGATTTGGGCGCAAATCTTGAAGTTGATGAAGAAAACATGGTGCAATTTGCCCTTATGGGACAGGCTTTCTATCATAGCTTGACCGAAAAAGAGCGCCCGGTTGTTGGCTTGCTGAATGTGGGTGAGGAAGAACAAAAGGGGCATGAATATCTGCGCCTGGCATCTCAGGAACTATCCAACCCTGATCTTGGTGTGAACTATTATGGTTTCATCGAAGGATCCGATCTTGTTAAAGGGGACGTCGATGTTGTCGTTGCCGACGGGTTTTCGGGTAATATTGCGCTGAAAACAGCTGAAGGCGTGGCGCGATTGTTATCATCATTTCTGCGGCGCAGTTTCACCTCAAGCATATTGTCAAAGCTTGGTTATCTTCTTGCACGCTCTTCGATGAAAGAATTACGCAGAAAAATGGATCCGCGTCTTTATAACGGTGCGGTTTTTCTTGGCCTGAACGGCATCGCAGTAAAATCTCATGGCGGAACCGATGCGTTAGGATTTTCAAATGCTATTGATGTTGCGGCAAATTTGATCGATCACGGCTTTATACCTGATGTAAGCAGCGCCATTGAAAAAGCTGCACTTATACGAGAAAAAAGGAAACTGTCTGATGTCGAATAAGTCCGTTTTAATGACATCTGTGGGTTCATATTTGCCTGAAAAGGTAGTTACAAACAAAGAACTTTCAACTTATGTCGACACTAGTGACGAATGGATACGCCGTCGTACAGGCATTACACAGCGTCATGTTGTTGGCGAGAATGAGAAGACATCCGATCTTGCCCGCAAGGCTAGCCTTGAAGCCTTGCAAAATGCAGGTTTAACAGGTGTTGATATTGATTTGATCATCGTTGCCACATCTACGCCGGATGATACTTTTCCGTCAAATGCCACCAAGTTACAATATCAAATTGGGGCTACCACTGCGATTGCGTTTGATATTCAGGCGGTTTGTGCAGGCTTTATCTATGCCTTGGATGTTGCCGATGCGATGCTCCAATCGGGTCGTGGTAAACGCGCCCTCGTTGTTGGTGCCGAAAGCTTTTCAAAAATTCTTGATTGGAATGACCGTTCAACCTGTGTGTTGTTTGGTGATGGCGCCGGTGCAGTTGTTCTTGAGGTCGAGTCCGACGCTGGGGATTTTGGCATCAAATCGTCGATTCTTCATGCAGATGGAAATTATCGCGATATCCTTTATGTTGATGGTGGGCCATCGAGTACAAATGACGTAGGCCATGTGCGCATGGAAGGCAAAGAGGTTTTTCGTCACGCGGTTGAAAAGCTGTCAGCGGTGATGGATGAGGTGCTGGAAGCGGCCAATATGACCGCAGCTGATGTTGATTGGTTGGTGCCGCATCAGGCAAATATTCGTATCATTGACGGTATGCAGCGTAAGATGAATCTGCCTCAAGATCGCGTTGTCCGTACCGTTGACCGGCATGCAAATACATCGGCTGCCTCAATACCATTGGCTTTGGCAGAGGCTGTTAGGGATGGACGAATCAAGAACGGACATGTGCTGGCACTCGAAGCCATAGGTGGTGGTCTTGTGTGGGGTGCCGCCCTTGTAAAATATGGACGCCCGCAACAATAGATAAATTTTTGCTATCTTTTTCGTGCAATGGTGAGATTTTTTTGATTATATATCCTTACAAAATTAGAAAAATGGTCATATAGTTATTTGCCGAATTGACCCTCACTATGAAAGAAAGTAGCTTTTAGTAATGTCAAAGACCCTAACACGCGCTGATCTTACCGAAGCTGTTTACAGAAGCGTCGGACTCTCAAGAAACGAATCCTCCGATCTGGTGGAGGCTGTGATTGAAGAAATATGTTCATGTCTTGAATCAAATGAAGAGGTCAAACTATCTTCCTTTGGTACATTTTCGGTTCAATCAAAGACTGAGCGTGTTGGCCGCAATCCCAAAACAGGCGTTGAGGCTGTGATCACACCGCGACGGGTACTGTCGTTCAAGCCGTCACATATTCTGAAAAATCGTGTTGATGCATCGCAATGACAGGTAAGTCTGACGACGCATTCCGGACGATTTCCGAAGTTTCCAAAATGCTGGACATCCCAGCACATGTTTTGCGTTTCTGGGAAACAAAATTCAGTAGTCTTCGACCGCTCAAAAGAAGCGGGGGACGCCGCTATTACCGCCCAACCGATGTGGCCTTATTAGAGCGCATTCGTGATTTACTGTATAAAGACGGGTTCACCATCAAGGGTGCGCAAAAATTTTTGCGTAGCAAAACTGAATCGCCACATGATCTAGATAGTCTGGTTAGTCAGGCTGGTGGCGTTGTTACAGATACCGAGAATGCGACTGAGACTGCGACTGCGACTGAGACTGGCAAAGATGCTCATGTGGCTCTGGTTGCTGCGCTGGCACTTTTACAAGATGCCAGAAGCGATATTGCCAGACTGAAATTGGCAATCGCGTTTTAAATTATGTAATGCGAATTTTGGTTTATGTGCGACGCTTTGGTGTCGATCAAAACAGCGTTGCGCTGACACCTTGCCATGGTTATATAAAGAGTATGGTCCGGAGCGTAGCGCAGCCTGGTAGCGCACTATACTGGGGGTGTAGGGGTCGTGGGTTCGAATCCCGCCGCTCCGACCATTTCAACACTCATTAAATATCAATAAAACAAAGACATACAGGCGTGTTTTTGTTTAAGATGCTGTAAAGATCACTTGTTTTAACGCCAATGTAACAGGGATTTACCATGCTGGTGAGAGGCGATTCTTTTCTTTTAACGCCAGCATAAACTGAAATTTTATGAATCACTTGATTGATTTTATCTTTAGTTCGTCAGGTAATCCTGAAGTGCGTTGAATTTCTGAAGTTTTGTCAGACTTGCACCTAGTGGCTAGTTCGTCATATGTTTGTCATTCATATCCCCCAAAGCATTTGAGTTAAGTGCAGTGATTTTCCCTTTATAGGGTATAGCTGTATGAGGATAGATAAGTCCTATTATGCGAACACAAATAAAGGGCTATTAATAAATAACGTCATTACCGGATTTAAGATTGTTAAAGCAACCGTCTGGTCATGGTCGCCGCTAAGGAGGAAAGTGGTGCCTCGCCTATTAACAAAAATTCCTGAGCTTTCATTGCTCTTGCTACTGACAATCATTGCCTACACTTATGTTGAATATGCGGCAGTGGTTGGAAACACGCCAATCGGGTCATCACTGTCCAGCGTTGATATGATTGTGCTGTCTTTCGTCATCAGCATGGCGATAGCGATTATTGCCGTGATTGCTGGTGTTGGTGGCGGCGTTATCTTCACGCCCATAATGCTTGCCTTTACTTCAATCGATACGTTGGTTATTCGATCGACAGGGCTTGTCGTGGCGATGTTTAGCGGCTTGGTTTCCACTGGGCCATTTATGCGCAAAGGCCTAGCTGACGTTAAAATTGTATTCTTTGGCGCATTGCCAATTATCATTGGTGGATTAGGTGGTGCCTTTGCCGCGATTATACTGGCGCGCTATCTTGGTGAGACCGGCGATGCGATTGTGCGTCTTTTACTGGGGGTTACCCTGATACTGATCGCTTTGCTTTTTATTTTCAGCGGCTCCAATAATGAATATCCTCAAACTGATAAATTTGACACTCTTGGCAATGATCTAAAACTCCGCAATACCTACTGGGAAGAGTCCCTAAACACCTATGTTCGCTATCGTGCCGTCAATGTAAAACTTGGCGGCTTTTTGTTTTTTGTTGTCGGCTTTACCGGAGGTTTCTTTGGTCTTGGCGGCGGCTGGGCTGTTGTGCCTGTTTTGAATCTTGTTATGGCGGTGCCGTTGAAAGTATCGGCGGCATCAAGCGGCGTCTTGCTGGCCATGGGTAATGCAGCAGCAATCTGGCCTTACATTAATGCGGGTGCATTGATTGGTCTGGTGGCGGCACCTTGGATGCTTGGTCAGGTCATTGGAGGCATCATTGGTGCGCATATTCTGGTATCAATCAAAGCTGGTTTTGTGCGCAACCTTCTCATCATTCTCTTGTTGATGACCAGTGTGAAATTAATGGTTCGTGGATTAGAGACGTTATTAAGTATAGATATACCTATATTCTGATAGGAAACGAATAGAATGGCTAAATTCAAAAGAACGCTGATTCCACTATCTGGTATTGTTTATGGTGAAATCATTTATTGGACGACCATCAGTTCAGCCATTGTGGTTCTATTTGGAACTATTAAAACCTTTATCGAACCGCATAGTGCCTTGCCGCCAGCTTATATGTTGGATGCGGTGTTAAGCGGCCAATCAGTGACCGATATTTGGATGGGGTCACCAATGGGTGCTGTGCCAAATGGTCATTGGTATCTGTCTATCCTGTCAAGCGGTGAGGGTATGACAACTGCCGGGCTGGCTTTGGGTGTATTCAGTATTATCCCTGGCACCTTTATTTCGTCGTTCTTTTTATGGCGTTCCAATAACCGTTTCTTCGCCAGATTGGCACTTGCGGCTGCCTTTATCACCATCACTTCTATGGTTGGGGTTATCCCTCTGCCTATCGGCTAGGCGTTTAGCTAGCCTTTAAATTACGTATCTTTAAACAAGCTTTGGCTTTCGTGATTTGGCATTTACATGCTCTCGCCATGCCGTCAAAACACCGGCCGATGCGATCATGCCCATGCCGGCAATTGTAAAAGCGCTTGGCCAGCTCCCAAAAAGTAATTTGCCCCAAATAATGGCAAAAAGCAGGTATGAAAAATCAAGTGGAGCCAGTCGGCTACTTTCGGCAGTCTGGTAGGCTCTATTCAGAAAGATATTGCCTGACAGGTTCAAGACGGATGAGACGGCTGCGAAAAGCAACACGGTGAGCGTTAGAACTGGCCAGCCAATAGCCACAAAGGGCATAGCGTCCTGAAGGGCTTGTTCAGGCGCAAATACGGTCAGTAACAGACTGCCCATGGCGCCTGAAATAATGAACATCAGCGCCACCGCAAAGGTCAGCGCAACTGGGCTCTCGCCCCGGCAATATCGCCGTAATATCAGAATATTTATGGCATATAACAAACCAGCGCAGATCGGCAAAAGCTGGACTAATGTGAAGCTACTAGTCCATGGTCGTAAAATCGTCATCGCGCCACAGACCCCAAGAAGCAAAGCAATAATGCGCCATATACCAACGCGCTCACCAAGAACCGGTGCCGCCAGTAAAGTGACGAATAATGGATAGGTGTAAAGTCCTGCTGCCATCTGTGCGACAGACAGAAAAGGTGCGCCGGCAAAAAAGCAGAACATGCACATTGTCATAACTGCTGCGCGTAAGAAAACCATACGCGGGTTCAGCGGAATGAGCAGGGCAAAACCGCTACCAAGAGCGCATAGACAAAGCAGCAAAAACCCGTTGCCCATTGATCGTAACGTCTGAAATTGCCAGAATGACGTTTCTGACGCCATATATTTGACCAGTGAATCCTGTAAGGCTAGGATCAGAACACCACTTAACACGAGGACCATGGCGGTGACAGGACGATCCTCAGTTGGTCGTTCAAGAAGCTTTATTTTCATTGCCCAAACATTCCCACGACAGGGTGCTTGTGATATCGTGCGCGATAGCTATCTTTTGCCATATAACGCATCGATCTGCTCACCATAAATATCACGCACCATATGGCGGCGAACTTTTAAAGTGGCTGTCATCAAACCATTTTCAGTGGTGAAGCTTTCATCAGCAATGACAAACCGTCTCACGCGTTCAATTTGTGATAGGCGGCTATTGGCACGTTCAACAGCATTGGCAATTAGTGTTTTTAAATGCTCAGGGTCTTTTGCCATATCATAGGTATCTTGCGACGGAACAATGACCGCGGAAAGCCATGGGCGACGATCCCCATCGACCATCGTCTGTTCGATTTCAGGTTCAATCGATAGCAAGGCTTCGACGCGCCCAGGGGCGATATTTTCACCACCCGAATTGACAATGATATCTTTCTTGCGTCCGGTGATCGTGATCATGCCGTCCTTGTCAATGGAGCCAAGGTCGCCTGTATAAAGCCAGCCATCACGAATGGCGGCGGCTGTGCTGGCTTCATCCCGCCAATAACCTTTCATCAGCAAATCACCAGCCACCAGAATTTCACCATCACTGGCAAGTTTTACTGTGACCCCGCTGACAGCAGGTCCAACAGTTTCTATTTTGATATTCTGGGGACGGTTGGCAGAAATAAGCGGCGAGGCTTCGGTCTGGCCATATCCCTGCAGCAATTTAACCCCCAATGCCATGAAAAAAGATCCGATTTCAGGATTCAATGCCGCCCCGCCTGACACAAAATATTTTAGCTTGCCACCAAGCCGTGCATGTACTTTCTGCCTTACCAGTCTGTCCAATATCCGGTTAAGCAAAAATTCATGCGGCATTAATAGCCGCCCTTCAAGCTGTTTACGGCCTAGCTTAACTGCCATGTCGAACAGCTTTGCCGAAATGCCACCTTTGATCCTGACCCCGCGTGTAATGCGCTCATATAATACTTCATAAAGCCTGGGCACCGCCGTCATCAAGGTTGGCGACACTTCAACAAGATTCGCCGCTATTTGATCGGTACTTTCGCAATACCAGACTTCAGAATTGCTCTGGAATGGTAAATGCATGCCTGCTGTATGCTCATAAGAATGAGATAGTGGTAGAAGTGACAGGAAACGCTGGTTTTCCGATACATTACCTTCGGCAAGCAGTTCAATTGCCGCGTCAATATTAGCCTGAATCGATCGATGTGTGAGCATTACCCCCTTGGGGCGACCGCCGGTTCCTGACGTATATATGAAACAGCATACGTCATCAGTATCTATAGCATGAATACGGCTGTCGATATCAGCCAGCGGCGTTGACTCTTTCATGATGTCTTGCCAAAACAGAACATCGGCGTCACCCATATCTGGCAGGGTGGTGGTTTTATCCATAACGATCAAGGTATGAAAATTAGACGTCCGGGCCGCCGCCATACCCACACGTAGGGCCAGGTTGCCAGATGAGGTGATCGCAATATGTGCCGATGAATGATCTATAATATAATGATGATCTTGTTCGGTGTTCGTCGTATAGGCAGGGACAACGATCCCACCGATTGACATAATGGCAATATCGGCAATCGCCCATTCGGGACGGTTTTCAGCCGATACCACAACGCGGTCACCTGATTTTACACCTTGTTTGACTAATGTGCTGGCAAGCTTACACACTTGTTCTGAGATTTCGGCCCAGCTTTGTCCATGCCATGTTCCACCAGCTTTGTGAAATAAAAGGGGTTTGTCTGGCGATTGTTGTGCGGCCTTAAAAAAGGCGGCTGGCAAATTTGCTGATGTGACATAATGATCCGAGGTCGGCGCGGCTGACATAGGCTTAATTTTTCCTCAAAACTGAGCAAGATCATTTACAATATCTAAATTCCTATTCTTTGCAAATTAAATGAAACCAGATGGTTTATCCTATCATCTGTATTCATATAAGCGACCAAGACATGTAATTACGTCATTCAGTTTGCAGATGTCACGAAGCAGCCAAAACGCTGTTCCCACAGTGAGTTGCAGATATTTTCTATGTCTGCGCGATCGCTTTTTTCGGTAACAAGATCATAAACCTGTTGACCAGTGCGCGAGGTTTTGGAAACGACGGTTAGTTCGAGCATCTTGAAAGTATCTTTAAAAGTGGTTTTCAGATAATGGATGCCGTCATTGGCCTGCTGGGAAGAGGCGTAGGATCCAAGTTGCGCTACAAATAGATTAGATATATTCCGATTGCGCGTCACCTTAGCCCTAACCGGCGATTTCGTTATTTGATCTATAGTCGCAGTTTCATCTTGCTGCTGGCTTTTATCTGGTATCACGTTGTCAAAATTAGGTGTTGTATATTTGTTTCTGCCTGCCAATGCGGTGCGGGCGTCAAGGTCGGTTTCAATGTTTATATTCCTGCCTAATTTCGTATCTGTGATCAGTTCAGATGCGGCAATATTTGTATAATCTGGATTTGTATAATCTGGCGAGGCTTTATCATGTTCGATATTCATGGGCATTTTGTCGTTTGATGTGCGCGCTGCCATTTCAAATTCTAATGTGGATGCCCGTAAAGCTCGTAATTTTGCTCTTAATGATTTGTTCTGTGCTGTCAGCATGGCGACTTCGTCACGGGCACGTTTGATTTCATGTGCATCATGGGTCATATCTGTAGCCTTTACATTAATCGGTTCTGTTACTGATCCCGACGTACAGACCAGTGGATCGGGTGTTTCTACAATAGGGCAAGTGGCCAGCTCTGGATGTGCTTGCATGATGCTTTTATCTGCACGTGCATAAAGATCAGAACAAACGTCTTTGATCATTTCGCTTGCCGCCGAATGAGCTTCGTTATCTAGGCTTTGCGTGGTGCCTTGGTTGCCGAGATTTGAAATCAACCAACTTGCATAGCTGTCTACCAAAGCATTGATATCATCTTGTCCAGCAATTGACACCCCCTCAAGAGTGCTGGCCTGTCGAATAAGTGACCCGGCAAATTTGCGGCGCTCAAACCATAATGCGCCATGTTTTGCATCGATTGTGGATTGTAACTCCATCAGGCGGGCAAAAGCCGCACATACACTTCCTTGTTCAGCCATGGCACCGTATGTTTTCCATGTATCAAGACGTAATTCGGCAACTGCCGTGCGTAACGGCATTATGGCCACTATAACGATATGAAAAATCAAAATAAGACGGCGCACAGATAGCTTTCCATTACATAGCAGGCACCTTCGGCACCAAACAAACTATTGTGCCGCCATTAACCTTTAGGCTGAACATAATATTAGATTATATTAATTTAAGAGAGACGCTGACTAGCTCTTATTTATTTTTTGAAGCGTAGTGCCTCACCAGCCGCCCTTATCAAAGCGCGGGCTTTATTTTGCGTTTCTTCATATTCAGCCTCAGGATCGCTGTCATATACAATACCAGCGCCAGCCTGTACGTGCATTTTCTGGTCTTTGATCACGGCGGTGCGAAGCGCGATACATGTATCAAGTTCTCCAGCGACCGAAATGTAACCGATCGCACCTGCGTAGATGCCCCGCCGATCAGGCTCCATATCATCGATGATTTCCATCGCCCGAATTTTTGGCGCCCCTGATACAGTGCCAGCGGGAAATCCGGCAATCATGGCATCAAGAGCATCAAGATCGTCACGTATTGTGCCTTCGACTTGAGAGGCTATGTGCATGACATGCGAGTAATATTCGACATCGTAATTTGATTTAACCCTGACTGAACCTGGCTTGGACACGCGTCCAACATCATTGCGGCCAAGGTCAAGAAGCATCAAATGTTCTGCCCGTTCTTTGACGTCAGCCATAAGGCTGGCAGCGTTGGCTTCGTCTTCTTCTTGTGTCAGGCCGCGTTTGCGGGTGCCTGCTATTGGGCGGATTGTGACTTCTTTATTGCGAAGACGCACCAGAATTTCGGGGCTTGAACCAACAATCGAAAGATTGCCAAAATCAAAGAAGAACAGGAAAGGTGAGGGATTCAGACGACGCAATGATCTGTAAAGATTGATTGCTGGCAGATGAAACGGGATTGTAAAGCGCTGTGATAAAACAACCTGAAAGACGTCTCCTGCTCTAATATGTTCTTTGGCTTTGCGCACCATATCGAGAAAGGCCGACTTCACCATATTTGTTTCAGGCGCAGGCAAACTGGCATTAGCATCGCCATCCTCGGTTTGTGGTATAGGTGCATCAAGTGCTTTTACCGCGTCTTGCAAGCGGCTCTGCGCGGCATCCCAAGCTGCTTGTGCATCTGTCCATTCGGATGGGCGCACTTGTGTGACCAATGTGATTGTGTCTTTCAAGCGGTCAAAAATGGCGACAATTGAAGGGCGTAACAGGACGGAATCATAGACATCAAACGCCGCATCATTCTGGTCGGGGATATTTTCGATATGCCGGATCATATCATAGCCGAAATAGCCGAATAGACCTGCTGACATTGGCGGCAAGTCGCCCGTATCATCCATGGCGGATTCAGCTAGAAGCATGCGTAAAGAACTAAGTGGTGCTGCGCTGTCAGCGACAAAATGATCGCTATTCGCCGGGTCGCGGTTACATTCGGCCACATTGCCACGACAACGCCAGATCAGATCCGGATTCATGCCGATGACTGAAAAGCGTCCCCGTACTTCACCGCCTTCAACTGACTCGAGCAGGAAACAGTTATGCTTGTCATTGCCCAGCTTCAAAAAGGCCGAGACAGGTGTCTGGGTATCGGCAATAAAGACGCGGTGAAGCAAAGACGGTTTATTAGCTTCAAAACGGCCAACAAAGCTGTCAAAGCTATCGGATATATCCGACATTACTGCTGACTTCCCACCAACAATTGCCGAACTGGCTCAATGTTGATTTGCAGATCATGCTCTTGAGATAGGTTGATGGCCATAAAGCTGATGACATCTTCTGTGATCGCATTTTTCATTATATCGGCAACCATCTTGTTGGTGTCGTCAATCTCGCTTTGCTCTGCCTCAATGATTTCACTTGTCATCACAGCGATAGCTTCGGTGCCTGTTTCCACAATACCAAAATCACCATTTGCCTGCGCAAAAGCCGTGTTAGCGATCAGCCGTGCTGCTTCGTGATCAAGGCCAAGACCATTGCGACGGAATTTTGTACTTGCCGCAATATTGTCAAAACTAGCGGGATCGGCAATGGCGGCATCAGCTGCAGCACGTGCGGATTTTATAGCCTGTACAAGCTTCCAATCTTGGATTGCACGTTGTTTCACTTCATCCAGCGAACGAGGCCTTGCCTCAGTTTCTGTAGTCACATCCACCATGAAGAAAATATCTGCGCTGGCTTCCTGCAAGACACTTAACGTGCCGACATCATTCGTCCATATAGCTTCGATGATGGCACTTTCTTGGACGATTTCGGAATCGTCCACTATCGGCTGACCATCAATATCAAGCCCATTGCGGTCAATATCGTTAATCGTCACGATCTTGCCGCCGACCTTGCCAAGCGCTTCGTCAAGGCTGGCACCCGAAGCAATCTCATCTTCGAGAAGATTGGCGCGTTCATAAAGCAGATCAATAGCTTCTTCACTACGTAACGTACTGGTGATCTCGTCACGAACATCTTCAAGTGTTGCGTTTCCACCCTCGGTAATGTCATCGACGATCAATATATGTTGGCCAAACAATGTCTCCACCGGTCCGGTCGCAACGTTGACGCTGGCATCAAATACGGCATCGGCGATTGCACCATCAAGCCCATCACGCGTCACGGTTCCCAGCATAACGTCAGTATCCGTCCAATTCAGCATATCAGCAGCGACTGCGTTAAAGTCTTCGCCTTTATCAACGCGCTCAAGCGCTTCGTTAGCTTTTTCGGCATTTTCAAATACCATTTGGCGCACAACACGTGTTTCAGGCGTGGAAAACTCATCAATACGCGTGCCAAAAGCGTCTTTGACCATATCTTCTGAAATTTCGACATCAGCTTCGATCAGCGTGGCTGAAATAAAACCAACCCGTGCCGAACGAACTGTAGGAGCATCGTAGCTGGATTTATTTTCGGAAAAATATGTATCGAGATCAGCGTCGGATGGTGTTCCAATATTGTCAGCGTCAACAGCAAAGCTTTGCATCTTTACCACCCGTTGCTGAAGCTCATATTTGGTCAGCAAAGTATCAGCGGCTTTGTTAGAGACAACACCCGCAGCAAGGGCTTGGGTCAATTGGCCACGCTTTAATGCACTATCGACGCGGCCTAGATATTCAGCTTCGCTGATGCCGGCGCTGGCCAGTGTCTGCATGAACCGCCCTTCGGAAAAGTTTCCCATTTCATCTTGAAAATTGGTTTCATTGGCAACAGCGTCACGTTGCATCGCACGGGTAACAGTCAGGCCAAGCGCATTATTTTCAGCGTTGAAGATGACTGCACGGGACAGCGAACCAACAATTTCTGATAAAAGTCCGGTTTGTAACGCCTCACCAGTTGATGCATTTGGCATATAATTACGACGAGCGCGCTCAAATTCAAGCGCCACTTCGCGGGGTGACAGGCTTTCTTCGCTTGCTGACACAGCTTTATCACTACCGCCGATCAGGCCGGTTGTTATGTCGCCAACGCCCCAGAGCGCAAAACCGCCTGCAAGAAACACAAGGAAAGCTTTCATTATAGGGGATTTAGCGCCGCTACGCATGGCCTGAAGCATATTAATCTCTATCTTTAGTTGGTGAGGGATGCGTCATGCCATACAGCAAGCCGCGCCCCGCATGAACGCATTATTGTTGAACTTGTCCCATTAATACTTGTTGACGTGACTATCGGCAACTTGATTTGAACAATACGCCATAAAAACAGCATGATTTTACGAATGTTAGTGGTCTTTTCAACATTTTCTAAGTCTTTACCAGCAAATTACTGCTATTATAATGTTTTTTAATAATGACTCAAAAATGGAATTAGCTCGATGATTATAGCAGCAAATTGGAAAATGAATCCTGACCTTGAAACGGCCGGGATGCTAGCTAGCCGCTTTGCAGCTATTTCCTTTAACAATGTAAAGCGTGTTTTGTTTGCGCCGCACCCATATATCATCCCCATGTCAATAAGGCTTGCACAAAGTGACATAACGCTTGGCGGACAGGATTGCCACACCGCCGATTCTGGCGCCCACACAGGTGATGTTTCGGCACTCATGTTGCGCGACAGTGGTGCTAAAATGGTTCTAGTTGGACATTCTGAACGGCGTAGCGATCATGGTGAAGTTGATGCACTCATTATGGCCAAGGCCAATGCAGCGCTTGCGCGTGATCTGGATGTTATGATCTGTGTTGGCGAAACCCGCAATGCTCGGGAGGCTGGTAATGCCGAAACCGTTGTGCTTGCACAATTGCAAGGCTCGATCCCCTTGGCTATGGATCCGACTAGGTTGATTGTCGCTTATGAACCTGTCTGGGCGATTGGCACTGGCTTGGTGCCGTCATTAGAAGATATTGCGGCAATGCACGAAAACATCAGCAATTGGCTTTCTTCGGCATTTCCGAACAGAAGTGATACGCATATTCCGGTGCTTTATGGCGGTTCGGTAAAGCCTGGCAATGCAACTGAAATTCTATCATTACCGGCTGTCGACGGGGCATTGGTCGGCGGTGCTAGCCTAGATGCAAATGGATTTGAGGCCATTTGTGAAGCTGCATCTAATGTTACATAGCGATTATGAGTATTTTGTTGAAATAATCGCGGTTTCGCCCTATAACCGCGCCATTAAGTGTTAATGCAGGAAAATAATGATGCAAACCTTGGTTTTAACCATACATATTTTGATTGCCCTTGGCCTTGTTGGTGCTGTTCTATTGCAACGAAGTGAAGGTGGAGGTCTTGGCATCGGTGGTGGTGGCTCAGGTGGCGGTTTTATGACCGCACGCGGCACGGCAAATCTTATGACACGTGTAACAACCGTTCTGGCGGCAGGATTTTTCACGACTTCAATTATTCTTGCGATCTTGGCGGGTGCTGGTAAAGAATCAGTGTCTATTGTTGATGATGTTATCAATAACACACCAGCGCCTGTAAGCGGCCCAGCTGTACCAACTGACAAATAGACATGCGTGACTGTTCAGTGATTTCAACGTCAGAATAGTCACGAAGCTGATTGTCAATCCTAACAATTAAATTTTATTGACCCAAATGGTGATTTTGACACTTACCAAGTGCCCATCAATAAGGTATTAAATTTGGCCATGCCTCGTTTTATTTTCATCACTGGTGGTGTGGTTTCGTCCCTTGGAAAGGGACTTGGCGCGGCCGCTCTTGCTGCTTTGTTGCAGGCTCGCGGATATAAAGTTCGCCTTCGTAAACTTGACCCTTATTTGAATGTCGATCCTGGCACGATGTCGCCTACTCAGCATGGTGAAGTTTTTGTCACCGACGATGGCGCCGAGACAGATCTTGATCTTGGACATTATGAACGGTTTACAGGCGTTCATGCCAAGCAAAGTGACAATGTAACGGCTGGCCGCATCTATTCGGATGTACTGGCAAAAGAACGTCGGGGTGATTATCTGGGTGCGACAATTCAGGTTATTCCGCATGTGACGGATGCTATTAAAAACTTTGTCTTGTCAAATATAGATGATGAAGATTTTATCCTATGCGAAATTGGCGGCACGGTTGGTGACATAGAATCACTTCCGTTTCTTGAGGCGATCAGGCAATTAGGTAACCAGCTAGGCCGCGAACAAACATGTTTTCTGCATGTGACGTTACTGCCTTATATTGCGGCTGCTGGCGAGTTAAAGACCAAGCCAACACAGCATTCGGTCAAAGAGCTACAATCAGTTGGAATTCAGCCTGATATCCTTTTGTGCCGGACAGAACATGAACTGCCAGCAGAACAAAGGGGCAAAATTGGCCTGTTCTGTAACATCCGTGAATCGGCGGTTATTCTGGCTCGTGATGTAAGCAATATCTATCAGGTGCCGCTTGCCTATCACGACGAAGGTCTTGATCGTGAAGTTATGCGGCATTTTGGACTTGATGATGTTGCACCGCCACTCGAACGTTGGCAGAACATATGTAACACCGTTGCTAATCCAGAAGGCGAAGTAACCATCGCCATTGTAGGCAAATACACCTCGTTACAGGATTCTTACAAATCACTTGGTGAGGCGTTGACCCATGGCGGTATTGCCAATGGGGTAAAGGTCAATATCGAATGGATTGACTCTGAATTGTTTGAGCAGGAAGGCGCGGCGGTTGAGTCGCTTCATCATGTCAGCGGTATTCTTGTGCCAGGTGGATTCGGTGAACGCGGATCAACTGGCAAAATTAACGCTATTCAATTCGCCCGTGAGAATAATATTCCCTATTTTGGTATTTGTTTTGGCATGCAGATGGCCGTGCTTGAGACAGCGCGGAATCTGTGCGGCATGACAGGTGCGGGTTCAAGTGAATTTGGCGAAACTGAAATACCACTAGTAGGTCTTATGACTGAATGGACTTCAGGTAATGCAAAAGAACAGCGTAGTGCCGAAGATGATCTTGGGGGAACAATGCGGCTTGGTGCCTATGAGTGTCTGCTTACCGAGGGTTCACTTGCAAGCCAGCTTTATGGCGAGCATCTTATTAATGAGCGGCACCGGCATCGTTATGAAGTCAATGTCACCTACAAAGATGCCTTGGCTGAAGCTGGCATGATAATGTCTGGTCTTTCACCGGATGGGGGCTTGCCAGAAATTGTTGAACGGCCAGATCATCCATTCTTTGTAGCGGTGCAATTTCATCCGGAATTAAAATCCAAACCATTTGATCCGCATCCACTCTTTACTGGGTTTGTGGCGGCTTCAATGGAAAAGTCCCGCCTCGTATAGGAGGTATGTATGAACATATCTATCGGCAATGTGTCTTGTGGTGATAACCATCCTCTCTTGCTCATAGCTGGGCCATGCCAGATTGAGAGTCTTGATCACGCGCTATTCTGTGCTGAAAAGCTGTCACAGGCGGCGGCGAATGCCGGAATGGGCTTTGTTTATAAGTCATCCTATGACAAGGCGAATCGCACTTCAGCAGGCGCGGCACGCGGTATTGGCATGGATGAGGGTCTGGCTATTATGGCCAAGGTCAAAGATACTTTTGGATGTCCGGTGCTGAGCGATGTACATTTGCCAGATCAATGTGCAACCGCTGCCGAAGTGCTGGATATTTTGCAAATTCCGGCCTTTTTATGTCGGCAGACTGATTTATTGTTGGCGGCTGCCCAAACAGGTGCCGTAGTGAATATTAAAAAGGGACAGTTCCTAGCGCCGTGGGATATGAAACATGTAGCTGCAAAAGTAACAGGCGCAGGCAATAATCGTGTCATGCTGACCGAGCGTGGCACGTCATTTGGTTATAATACATTAGTATCTGATATGCGTGGCTTGCCGGAAATGGCATCGCTGGGACATCCTGTGATTTTTGATGCAACCCATTCCGTGCAACAACCTGGTGGTAAGGGTGGTAGTTCGGGAGGTCAGCGCGAATTTGTTCCCGTATTGGCGCGCGCGGCGGTTGCTGTTGGCGTCAATGGCCTGTTTATGGAAAGTCATCAGGATCCTGACAATGCACCGTCAGATGGCCCAAATATGTTACCACTTGACACTATGCCAGACGTTCTTGCCGCCTTGATGCGTATTGATGCGGCACGGCGCGGGTGACGATTAAGATAAAGATAAAGAAAAAAATGAGCTTAAATTCAAACCACTAGATTGATCAGAAAGCAAAAACATGTCCAGCATAGTCGATATTCAAGCCCGTGAAATTCTTGACTCACGAGGAAATCCAACTGTCGAGGTTGATGTATTTCTTGAAGATGGAAGCGCGGGTCGTGCTGCTGTGCCCTCAGGTGCCTCAACCGGCGCTTATGAAGCCGTCGAGATGCGCGATGGGGATGCAGATCGTTATAATGGCAAGGGCGTTCTAAAGGCCGTCGATGCGGTTAATTTTGAAATTTTTGATGCTCTTGCCGGGGCTGATGCGTTTGATCAGGCTGGTAATGATCAGGATATGATCGAACTTGATGGAACCGCTAACAAGGGTCGCCTTGGCGCCAATGCCATTCTGGGCGTGTCATTGGCTATTTCCCGCGCTGCTGCTGACGCGGCTGAGATGCCGTTATGGCGGTATCTTGGGGGTGTGAATGCGCATCTGCTACCTGTGCCGATGATGAATATCATCAATGGTGGTGCGCATGCCGACAATGCGCTTGATGCGCAGGAATTTATGGTCATGCCTGTAGGCGCCACGCATTTCAATGATGGTTTGCGAATGGGTGCCGAAATTTTTCATGCTCTTAAAAAGCTTCTGTCTGACAATGGTTTGTCAACGGCAGTTGGCGATGAAGGAGGGTTTGCCCCAGCAATCAATTCAACGGATGAAGCTCTTGGCTATATCACCAAATCAATTGAAGCGGCTGGCTATAAGCCTGGTGACGATGTGATGATTGCCGTTGATGCCGCCGCAAGTGAATTTTACAAAGATGGTGCTTATCATCTGCAAGGTGAGGGACGCTCGCTTAGCAGTGATGAGATGAACAGCATGTGGGCTGAATTAACCGGTAAATATCCGATCACATCCATCGAAGACCCGCTTGATGAAGATGACTGGGATGGGTTTGCGGCCTTGACGGACAAAATTGGCAGTGCTGTGCAAATTGTTGGTGATGATTTGTTTGTTACGAACCCTGAGCGTCTGTCTCGTGGCATTAAGGATGGTTCAGCGAATGCCATTCTGATCAAGGTCAATCAGATTGGAACACTATCGGAAACAATGCAGGCCATTGAAATGGCGCAAAAAGCCGGTTTTGGCGTTGTTATTTCACATCGTTCGGGTGAAACCGAAGATAGCTTCATTGCTGATTTGGCGGTAGCAACCAATGCGGGTCAGATAAAGACCGGTTCATTGTCCCGGTCAGATCGGCTGGCAAAATATAATCAGCTTTTGCGTATCGAAGAAGAGCTTGATCGCACAGCTCTTTATGCGGGTGCGTCAATCTTACGTGGCTAAGCTGATTTTATCAGCTTTGATGCTCTCTCACCTATTTGAAGCTTAATGCTGGAAATATCATATTTTCTGGCGATTCGCATTTCACTTGACGCGGTGAAACAGCTCTGATTCAATAAACCTCAATTAAGGGCATGCCGTCTTGGTGGACGTAACTATATAGGTGTTTAGATTATGTATGTTATGAAAAAGTCATTTGCTTTCATTGGTAGTCTTCTTCTGCTTGCCACAATGGCTTCTTTTTTCATGTTTCATACCATTGCAGGCGAGCGTGGTATTCTGGCTCAGCCCGAACTTGAACGCAAAATCCTGATAGCTGAAGAACAGCTGGCTTTGCTTGAAAAGCATCAATCTCATCTGCGTCAACGCATTTCGCTGATGCAAAATGATGCTATAGATGCCGATATGCTGGCAGAAACGGCGCGCGCCGATCTTGGGCTTTATTCGCAGAATGATGTGATTGTTTCAATTGATATGTCCGAATTGAAATTTTAAGTCTTATAGAAGCGCTTTAATGTTAACTGTAATTTAGTTTATTTAAATAAAATCAAATAAAAACAATTAAATAAAATAGTTGCAAAAAATTCATTTTGGCTAAATCTTAGTGTTTATACCGTGAGGCGCGACTGATGTGTTGCATGCTTAACGGTTGCGGGATAATGCGACCAATTAAGATGGAGCTTAAGATGGCCACTAATACTGAAAGCAAACGCAAAAAAGGCCCAGGTAGGCCGCCCAAGTCAGTTGGAACGGGTGTGAATGACATGCCGTCAACGGATGATCTGGTCAAAATGTTTCGTGATATGTTGCTGATCCGGCGTTTTGAAGAAAAAGCTGGTCAGATGTATGGCATGGGTCAGATAGGTGGTTTTTGTCATCTTTATATCGGTCAGGAAGCTGTTGTTGTTGGGTTGCAATCAGCCTCGGTGGAAGGCGACACGGTAGTGACATCTTATCGTGATCATGGACATATGCTGGCTTGTGGCATGGAGGCTGATGGCGTCATGGCTGAGTTGACGGGGCGTGAAGGTGGCTATTCGCGTGGCAAAGGCGGCTCGATGCACATGTTTAGCCGTGAAAAGAATTTTTTTGGTGGTCATGGAATTGTTGGAGCGCAGGTGCCTATTGGTGTCGGGCTGGCTTTTTCGCACAAATATAAAGATCAGAAAAACGTCTGCATGACCTATCTAGGTGATGGCGCTGTCAATCAGGGTCAGGTTTATGAAAGTTTTAATATGGCGGCCTTGTGGGATTTGCCATGTCTTTTCATTATTGAAAACAACCAATATGGAATGGGCACAGCCGTTAACCGTGCGGCGGCTGGTCGGGCGCTAGCTGATCGCGGCATGGCCTATGGTATTCCAGGTAAACAGATCGATGGTATGGATGTGTTGGCTGTTCGTGCGGCAGCGCTTGAGGCCTTGGAACATTGCCGTTCTGGCAAAGGTCCCTATATCCTTGAAATGAAAACCTATCGTTATCGTGGTCATTCGATGTCTGATCCGGCAAAATACCGCACCCGCGAGGAAGTTGATACTATGCGCAAGCAACATGATCCAATCGATCAGCTGCGCGAAATATTACAAAATCAGAATGTGAAGGATGAAGAACTGAAAGCTATCGATTCTGAGGTAAAGGCTATTGTGACTGACGCGACTGAATTTGCCCAGACAAGCCCAGAACCGGATGCTTCAGAACTGTTCACCGACATTTTACTGCCTTTACCATCCGAAACAACAGACACGGTGAGGGCGTAATCATGGCTATTGAAATCAAAATGCCTGCTTTGTCGCCAACGATGGAAACAGGAACATTGGCCAAATGGCTTGTTGAAGAAGGGGCTGATGTGCGCTCTGGTGATGTGATCGCCGAGATTGAAACCGATAAGGCGACAATGGAAGTCGAAGCAGTAGATGATGGCACGCTAGGTAAGATACTTGTTGCCGCAGGCACCGAAAATGTTGCTGTGAATGCGCCGATTGCTATTTTGCTTGAAGAGGGTGATGCGGCTGACTCCGCGCCGCCTGACATCTCGACGCCTTCTGAAACGCTGCCAGCTGAAACATCACCTGCCAGTACCGATGCACCAGCAGCGGATACGCCGTCCAAAGCGCCACAAGCACCTGCAGCCCCCGCGATTATTGCAGAAACCGAATGGACAGGCACATCAACATCAATCACCGTTCGTGAATCCCTGCGTGATGCCATGGCCGAAGAAATGCGTCGTGATGAAAATGTGTTTGTCATGGGTGAAGAGGTGGCTGAATATCAGGGTGCCTATAAAGTTACGCAAGGACTGCTTGATGAATTCGGCGCCCGCCGTGTTATCGACACGCCTATTACCGAACAGGGATTTGCCGGCCTTGGGGTTGGTGCGGCCTTTGGTGAATTGCGACCGGTCATTGAATTTATGACCTTTAACTTTGCCATGCAGGCCATTGACCAGATCATAAATTCAGCCGCCAAGACATTATATATGTCAGGTGGGCAGATGGGATGTCCGATCGTGTTTCGGGGGCCAAATGGTGCTGCTAGCCGCGTTGCTGCCCAGCATTCGCAATGTTATGCAAGTTGGTATGCACATTGTCCGGGATTAAAGGTAGTTTCACCTTGGTCAGCGGCGGATGCCAAAGGTCTGTTGAAATCAGCCATCAGGGATCCTAATCCGGTGATTTTTCTGGAAAATGAGGTTATGTACGGTCAGTCCTTTGATGTGCCAGATGACGATGATTGGACTGTGCCAATCGGCAAGGCCAAAATCGTCCGCGAAGGCAGTGATGTAACATTGGTTGCCTTTTCAATTATGGTTGGTCGTGCTTTGCAGGCGGCGGATACGCTGGCTGAAATGGGCATTAGCGCCGAGGTGGTTGATCTGCGCACAATCCGTCCGCTTGATATCGATACGATTGTAACCTCGGTAAAGAAAACATCGCGTTTAGTGACCTGTGAAGAAGGCTTTCCTTTCGCTGGTATTGGCTCTGAATTGGCAATGCAGGTTATGGAGCAGGCCTTTGACTGGCTTGATGCACCGATTGCCCGCGTGACTGGCAAGGATGTGCCGATGCCTTATGCCGCAAACCTAGAAAAACTGGCATTACCGCAGGTGGATGACGTCGTCGCGACGGCGCTTGCCACATGCGAAGGCTTCAAAGGAGCGTAATCATGGCTATTGAAATCAAAATGCCAGCTTTATCGCCAACAATGGAGGTTGGTACATTATCAAAATGGTTGGTGTCTGTTGGTGATGATGTGCGTTCGGGAGACGTGATCGCTGAGATTGAGACCGATAAGGCGACGATGGAAGTCGAAGCGGTTGATGATGGTAAAGTGGCGCAAATCGCTGTTGGCGATGGCACCGATAATGTACCTGTAGGTACAGTGATTGCATTGCTTGCCGAAGATGATGAAGATGTTGCCGCCGTATCATCGGCAACACCAGACGCTGTTTCAACGCCAGCTAGCGCCCCTGAAGCGACCAAACCGGCTGAAGTCGAAACAGCTCAAGATGTATCTGCTCATGCAGAATCTGCAAAACAAACACCTAATGCAGACGCACCCACGCCCATAACTGCATCAGCAACTGTGTCTTCAGTATCTGCTACTGGTGCTGCTCGTATTTTCGCCAGTCCCCTGGCGCGGCGCATCGCAGCGGATAAGGGTGTTGATCTGGCTAGTCTGACTGGCAGTGGCCCGCATGGCCGTATTTTACGGTGTGATGTTGAGGGTGCGCCAGCATCGATGCCGGCATCGCTTGTAGGCACAACTCCGTCATTAGCTGTTACGGCCACTGCTGAAAATGGGGCAAGCACGCTAGTGCCGAACAATCAGATGCGCAAGATCATCGCGTCACGTCTGCAGGAATCCAAACAGACAGCTCCACATTTCTATCTAACGGTCGATTGCAATATCGACATTCTACTCGAATCACGCAAGGCGCTGAACGCGTTGGCTGGCGAAGGTATTAAGATTTCGGTCAATGATATGGTGATCCGGGCGGCGGCAATGGCTTTGATGAAGGTGCCAGCGGCAAACGCGTCATGGGAAGGTGATAACACACGTCTGTTCCATCATGCTGATATTTGCATGGCGGTGGCGGTTGATGGCGGTCTGGTCACGCCGGTGATCTGGGCTGCTGAAAGCAAAGGCCTGTCTGAATTATCGACGATCAGCCGGGACCTGGCATTGCGTGCACGTGATGGCAAGCTGGCGGCCGAAGAATTTACTGGGGGCAGTTTTACCATTTCTAATCTTGGTATGTTCGGGGTGCGTGAATTTGCAGCAGTGATTAACCCGCCACAAGGCGCGATTTTAGCGGTTGGTGCGGGCGAACAACGTCCGGTGGTGATCGATGGAAACTTAAGCGTGGCGACGATGATGAGCGTGACCTTGTCATGTGATCACCGTGCGGTTGATGGTGCAGTTGGTGCAGAATGGCTACAGGCCTTTAAGGGCTTTATTGAAAATCCAGTAACGATGTTGCTGTAAATTCTGTCACGAATACCGACTTTGAGGGATTACAATGGCTGAAACAAAATCTGACACTAAGTCTTTTGATATCATCGTGATTGGCGGGGGGCCAGGTGGTTATGTCGCGGCGATCCGTGCGTCCCAGCTGGGCATGAAAGCAGCTGTTATTGAGCGTGAACATCTTGGTGGTGTCTGTCTGAATTGGGGCTGTATCCCTACCAAGGCATTATTGCGGGCGGCTGAATTGCGCCATTCTATTGATGAAATGAAGGAATTTGGAATCACTATTTCGGGTGAGGTTAGTATCGATTTGCCAACAGTGGTTAAACGCTCGCGCAAGGTGGCTGGTCGCCTGTCGATGGGGGTGTCGCATTTACTCAAGAAAAACAAGGTTACAGTATTTGAATCCGAAGCCCAGATTGGCAGTAAAAAGGGCGATATGCGCGCGGTTACGCTTGCAGATGGCACAATACTCGACGCCAAGCATGTGATTATCGCCACCGGTGCCAGGGCGCGCTCATTGCCCGATATCATGCCGGATGGCACAACTATCCTGACCTATAAAGAGGCGATGGTTCCCGAAACCATGCCAACATCTTTGATTATCATCGGGTCAGGGGCTATTGGTTCCGAATTTGCGTCCTTCTATCATGATATGGGCGTTAAGGTGACATTGATCGAGGCGTTGGATCGTATTCTGCCGGTTGAAGATCCAGAGATATCGGCGATTGTGCAAAAGGCTTTTGTCAAACGCGGTATGAAGGTGATTACCGGTGCCAAAATGGCGTCTTTGAAAAGCGACGGCAAAAGCGTTACTGCGACCTTTGAAGGGGATGAAGCCCCTGTCACGGCTGACCGCGCCATTCTGGCGGTTGGCATTGTCGGCAATACCGAAAATCTGGGTCTGGATGGCACCAAAGTCAAAGTCGATCGTGGCCATATCTCAACCAATCAATGGGCAGAGACTGGCGAGGCTGGGATCTATGCCATTGGTGATGTGACTGGCCCACCATGGCTAGCTCATAAGGCCAGCCATGAAGGTATCATTTGTATTGAAAAGATAGCGGGTCAAAAAGATGTCCATGCGATTGGGGCAGGGGCGGTTCCTGGCTGTACCTATTGTCGCCCGCAGGTCGCATCAGTTGGCATGACCGAAGCGGCGGCAAAAGAAGCAGGGCACAAGATCAAGGTTGGGCGCTTTCCGTTTGTCGGCAATGGCAAGGCGATTGCGCTGGGCGACGATCAGGGGCTTGTCAAGACGATCTTTGATGACAAGACAGGTGAATTGCTGGGTGCCCATATGGTCGGGCCCGAAGTGACCGAACTGATACAAGGCTATGCGATAGCACGCACATTGGAAGCTACCGAGGCGGAATTGATGCAAACGATCTTCCCGCATCCAACGCTTTCTGAAGCGATGCACGAGTCAGTCCTTGACGCTTATGGTCGCGCTATCCACATGTAGGTTAGAGTTTATCATATCGGCCACGATTAAAAGATGTATGTAAGGTAGGTCTAATGCCCCAGGTCAATCACACGAAAGGTGCTGCACGGCATCCAGAAAAGCGACGAAACGAGGATCGCCCACAGCCGCGTCGTCCTGAATGGTTGCGTGTAAAGGCTCCGGTTTCACCAGAATATCAAGAGACACGTGCCTTGATGCGTGATTTGAATTTGGTAACCGTTTGTGAAGAAGCCGCCTGTCCGAATATAGGTGAATGCTGGGCACAGAAACATGCAACGATGATGATTTTGGGGTCAGTCTGTACGCGTGCCTGTGCCTTTTGTAACGTTGCTACCGGGCGTCCTGACCTGCTCGACCCGCATGAGCCTGATAATGTCGCATCAGCTGTTGCCAAGCTGGGTTTGCAGCATGTGGTAATTACATCGGTTGATCGAGATGATCTTGACGATGGTGGGGCTTTGCATTTTGCACAGACTATCACGGCAATTCGTGCAGCATCACCTAACACTACTATCGAAGTACTGACCCCCGATTTTTTGCGCAAGGACGGGGCATTGGAAATAGTTGCCAAAGCCCGACCGGATGTGTTCAACCATAATATGGAAACGGTGCCACGGCTTTATCCGACCATTCGTCCTGGCGCTCGTTATTTTCATTCACTGTCTATCCTGCAAAAAATTAAGGAAATAGATAGGTCGATCTTTACCAAATCAGGCATCATGGTTGGTCTTGGTGAAACCGATGAAGAAGTTGGGCAGATTATGGATGATCTGCGCTCTGCCGATGTTGACTTTATGACCATCGGCCAATATCTACAGCCAACACCAAAACACGCCCCGCTTGATCGGTTTGTTGAGCCGGAAACATTTGCGCGTTATGCAAAACAGGGCAAGGCCAAAGGGTTTCTTTTAATGTCATCGACACCACTTACCCGTTCATCCTATCACGCCGATGCCGATTTTGCGGCCCTGCAAAATGCACGAAACGCCACGCTTGCATCAGCTTAATGACGGTTCATGCTGAAAAACGCGTGGTGTCACACACGCCTGAACAGCTTTATGCGCTGGTTCTTGATGTGCAAAAATATCCTCAGTTTTTGCCGTGGTGTCTGGCTGCACGGGTTAAATCACAAACTGAATATGAATTAGCTGCTGATCTTATCATCGGCTTCAACATGTTCCGTGAGACTTTCACATCCTATGTAGAGTTTGACTCTGACAAGCTCGAAATTAACGTGCGGTATGCCGAAGGGCCCTTCAAGCACCTTACAAATAACTGGCGGTTTTTGCCGCATGAAGACGGATGTGAGATCGATTTCTATGTTGATTTCGAATTTAACTCGCGTCTTTTGCAATCAGTTATAGAAACATTATTTACCGAAGCTGTGCGCCGGATGGTACGCGCGTTCGAGACACGCGCTGCTGAATTATATAACAAATCTAATAAATTAAATTGAATTAAATTAAATTAAATTATTTCAATTCTTTAATGATTAAATCTAAAGCAAAAAATGAAGCGTTATTGCGGATGTTTGCACGATCACCTTCAAAAATTTGTTTTATAGATTGTGCTGGCTTGCCGCGTGATTGAATACCGAAATAGACAAGCCCGACTGGTTTGTCGGGGCTACCACCACCAGGGCCAGCTATGCCCGTGATAGATAAAGCAATGTTTGAATTTGGCGCATGTTTGAGAACGCCAGATACCATTTCGATTGCTGTTTCAGATGATACGGCACCATGCGCATCAAGCGTCTCGCCAGTAACGCCAAGCATGTCCATTTTGGCATTATTGCTATAGGTTACAAAGCCCCTGTCGAGAACGGCTGATGACCCGGCAATATCGGTTAGGCTGGCTGCAACCATACCGCCGGTACAGGATTCAGCCAACGCAATCATAACATTCTTATCTTGCGCTGTTGTGATGACAGCCTGCGCATGTGCATTGATATCTTTTGTCATGGCGCTCATACAGCTATCCCCTCCCAGAGGTGATATAATGCCAGAACACCAACCCCTGCGAAAACACCAGCGACAAGATCATCAGCCATGACACCAGTGCCGCCTGCAATCTTTTCAGCCATCGCTATGGGGCCAAGTTTGGTAATATCGAAAAACCGAAACAATCCAAAGGCAAGAGCCACCCATGCGCAATAAGCAGGCCAGGCTAGATCGGTCGGAATAACAAGAAGTGGCAACCATTGTCCGGCAACTTCGTCGATGATCACTTCAGGTGCGTCTTTCTTGCCTGTATCACGACAATAGATATCAGCAGCCTTGATCCCAACGAAAATGACAATCAGAATTGAAAATTCAAGCAGATAGGGTGATAGCTGTATGAAAGCGACACCGCTGATGACGCCCGCAAGTGATCCCCATGTCCCAGGGGCAGGGCGCATATGCCCAATTGGGCCTAATGTGGCGATCTGATGCCAGATATTATATGCCGTCATGATGACTCAGCACCGTTGTAACAGATGGTTGCGGTAGCCTGTGCGGCGATGCCTTCGCGGCGACCTGTAAAACCGAGGCCTTCGGATGTTGTCGCTTTGACCGCAATCCGGCCTATATCCAGCCCAGTGATCTCGGCTATCCGCTTGCGCATGGCATCACGATGTGGGGTGATTTTTGGATATTCACATATCAATGTCAGATCCAGATGCAAGATGCTGGCTTTGGCATTGTGGCATTGTTCAACCGCATAATCCAAAAATCTGGCGCTATCGGCATTTTTCCATTGATCGTCGCTAGGTGGAAAATGTGATCCGATATCACCATCGGCTAGCGCCCCGAAAAGGGCATCACATAAAGCATGTAGGCCAACATCACCATCCGAATGTGCGGTTAGCCCATATTCGCTTTCCACCGTAATGCCGCACAGGGTAATGGGGCCGGGCTTGTCACCGAATTTATGCACATCAAAACCATTTCCAACTCGAATATCCATTGCCGGTCCAATGTTCTGCCTGTTACCACCCGCGCGTGATAGATGTTCCAGAATTGTGAAATCTTCTTCATAGGTCAACTTCATAAGTGACCTTGTGCCCATGATGGTGGCTACATTTAACCCAGCAGACATGGCAAGGCTTGCATCGTCGGTGATATTTTCATGCGCTATATTGTCATATAGCGCGGCAATGGAATGTAAGCGGAATAGTTGCGGTGTTTGGGCGGCGCTGGCCTTGTCGCGGTCAATGACATCAGTGATCAGACTGTCATTGATCTGTTTTAGACTGTCAGACACAGGCAGAACAGGGATAACCCCAACCAGGTCTTGTGCCGATGATGTGGCTAGATGATCTATCAACTTATCCAAAATGTGGTGTTTTAATAGCGGGCGAGCGGCATCATGAATCGCAACAAATCCGTCAAAACCAGCCTCGGAAAGTGCGGCTATGCCATTGCGGACTGACTGCATGCGCGTTGCTCCGCCAGTGATGATGCTGACAATATGGGCATAATGACCAAAATGCTTGTCAATGATGGCCTGCGCCTGCGCTTCCTGTCCTTGGCCAACAACCAGAATGATGCTGCTGACATTCTGGTGCTTGGTGAAAGCATCAAGCGACCAGCAGATCACCGGCTTACCACCTAAGTCACGAAATTGTTTGGGAATATGTTCCGTATGCGAGGCGTCTGTAGAGATCATGCGCTGTCCAGAACCAGCTGCAACAATAATGGCAGCAACTCTCGGAGAGGCGGATGTGGGCGCGTGATCAGACATGATAAAACTTTATCACCAAAGCGCGCCTGCTTGTCTATGTCTTTTTCTGATGTTACGCAGAGCATGTCGATATGTAGTGCATTACTGTCATTTTCTTAGGCGTTTCTTGCTTTACCCAGAGGATCACGATAAACATACTTTAAGGATGCTTATTTTTTGGGCGATATTTAAATTCTGCTTAATTTTCAGGCAGAATTCGCGATATGACTTTGCTGGTGATGGAGACATAAGTGGCTATTCAGCTATGTGATATTGATTTGCCGCATGCTGTCATTCTGGCACCAATGTCAGGCGTGACTGATTGGCCTTTTCGCCGTGCTGTAAGGCGTGCGGGTGGCGGGCTTGTGGTCACTGAAATGATCGCCAGTGCGGCTATGCTCGCCGAAGTCAAAACGGAAATGCGGAAGCTTAAAACCGAAGTCGCTACCGAAGCCCCGCTTTCAATTCAACTGGCAGGTTGGGAACCATCAGTGATGGCTGATGCGGCAAAAGTCAGTGCCGATCTTGGCGCCAGCATCATAGATATAAATATGGGGTGCCCAGCTAAAAAGGTGACAGGAAAACAGTCGGGTTCGGCTTTGATGCGGGATGAACATCATGCGGGAGCAATTCTTGACGCGGTGGTCAAAGCTGTCGATATACCTGTAACGCTCAAAATGCGGCTTGGCTGGGACGATGCGTCCCTTAACGCCCCACAATTGGCAAAAATAGCCCAAGATGTTGGTATCCGTATGGTTGCTGTGCATGGGCGCACACGCTGTCAGATGTATACAGGCAGTGCTGACTGGCAGAAAATAGGCGAAGTTGTTGCGGCGGTTTCTATTCCGGTCATAGCCAATGGTGATATCCGCACGCTGGACGATGTGCGCATGGCACTCGACCATAGCCATGCTGCGGGCGTCATGATTGGGCGGGGTGCGCAGGGCAGGCCTTGGTTTGTCGCGCAAGCAGGCGATCTCTTGAATGGGCAACAAGTGCGCCCGGAGCCTAGCATAGCCATACGGCATCAATTCATGTTGGCGCATCTTGAGGATATGCTTACACATTATGGGTCAGCGGCGATGCGCCTTGCCCGTAAACATATCGCTTGGTATGCGCATGGCTTGCCAGGGTCAGCAGAACTGCGAGACGTGGCCAATAACACAACAGATAGCACCGAGGTTTTTGCCGCGGTTGACGCCTTTTTCGCCACACTTATCGAGCAAGAAGCGGCATAAGCATTATGTCAGATATCGCCAATAATTTTAAAAGTGAAGATTTCGAGATCAGCCATGATGCGCGGCATGTGCAAGACAACCCTGTTGCAAGTCAAATACTGGCCAGTTTGCCCAATCCGGTGTTTATTCTGGATCGTGATAATCAATTCCAATTTTTGAACCATGCGGCTGAGATGTTTTTCCAATCTAGCCAGTCAATTATTTTTGCACAGGCTTTACAGAGCTTTATCGCGTCCGATTCCCCGTTATTTTCAATGTTAAGCCGGGCTCGAGATCAGAACCGTTCAGTCGCCGATCAGGGGCTTGAGTTGGCGGGCCCACGGGTGGGCTTTAAACTGGTCAATGTTCAAATCACACCTTTTGAAAATAATGGGTCTTTGCTGGTGACTATGCAGGAACGCGCTCTGGCTGAACGGTTGCGTGGACAATCCCTGTTTCGTGGCGCTGCCCGTTCGGTAACATCAATGGCGGCGATGCTGGCACATGAAGTTAAAAACCCATTGGCGGGCATCAAAGGGGCGGCACAATTGCTGGAAGCTGACCTTGACGCCAGTGAAACCAACTTAACACGCATGATTGTCGAGGAAACAGATCGGGTAACAGCCCTGCTGGATCGTATGGAAGGCTTTGCAGGTGGTGCCAGTGTGGTTATGACAAGCGTCAATATTCATGAAGTGCTTGATCACTGTCTGGAGATGGCGGCCGCCTCATATGGTGTTCATCTTGACATGAAACGTGCTTATGACCCGTCTTTGCCCTTTGTTGAAGGGCATCGTGATCTGCTTATTCAGGCATTTATTAATATTATTAAAAACGCATCAGAAGCTACTGATAAAAATGGTGAATTGATTGTAAGAACATCATATGCCCCAGGGCGGCGGCTATCAACAACATCGATTGCTGGACAATTACATGTGCCGATTCAGGTCGAGGTTATTGATAATGGCAGAGGTATCCCCGAAGATATTCGTGACCATCTATTTGACCCATTTGTTTCAGGGCGCATGGGGGGTAGTGGCCTCGGACTGGCGATGGTGGCAAGCGTCATTGCTGATCATGGCGGGCTGATGGAGGTTGAAACTGTTCCTGGAGAAACTGTTTTCCGTTTTAATTTTCCTGCCACAACGTCTAAGCAGGCTCTGCATTTACCCAAGAATGAAGACACGACCATATAATGGCTGATACGCAAAAACATATTCTGGTGGCTGAAGATGACAAGTCGGTTCGACTTGTGGTGCAACAGGCATTGGCGCGTCAAGGCTATACGGTGCATTCCAGTGGCAATGCGTCTGGATTATGGAAACTGATTGAAGCTGGCAAAGGGGATGTTCTGATCACTGATGTGGCCTTGCCAGATGGTGATGCGCTTGATTTATTGCCGCGCATAAAAGAAAAACGGCCAGATTTGCCGGTCATTGTCATGAGTGCGCGATCAACTTTGCTCACAGCGGTCAAAGCCCAGCAGATTGGCGTCTTTGAATATTTGCCGAAACCTTTTGAATTGCGCAATCTCGTGGATGTCGTCGCCCGGGCTCTTGCCGTTATTTCAGGCTCTTCAGGTGCCCCACAAAGCGAGATGCCACCACAGTTTGAGGACGGGGGGCCCCTTGTCGGGCGGTCTCGTTCGATGCAGGATATTTTCAAGGCGGTGGCGCGCGTTGTTAGCACTGACCTGACAGTCCTCATAACAGGTGAAAGTGGCACAGGTAAGGAGCTTGTTGCGAAAGCTGTTCATGACCTTGGTGACCGACGGCAAAATCCTTTTGTAGCTGTAAATTTGGCAACAATTCCCCATGAGAAGGTCGATGCCGAGCTCTTTGGCGTTGAAAACAAATCAGCCATTGTAAGCATGAGCAACCCTGGACGTTTTGAGCAGGCGGTAGGTGGAACTTTGTTTCTTGACGAAGTGGGGGATATGCCATTGGAAACGCAAACACGCCTGCTCCAGGTTTTACAGGACGGCACCTATGTGCCATCGGGATCGACGATGCCCGTAACATCGAATGTGCGGATTATTGCAGCGACTAATAAGAATCTTCAACATCTGATGGATCAAGGGCTGTTCCGTGAGGATCTTTTCTATAGGTTGAATGTTGTGCCGTTGCGTTTGCCGCCCTTGCGTGATCGCTTGGAAGACATCGCCCCGCTTGTTAATCACTTTTTGACTAAATCTTCAGAAAATGGCCTGCCTCATAAGATGTTTTCGGCTGATGCGAAAAGATTATTGAAAACATGGCACTGGCCGGGAAATGTGCGCGAATTACAAAATATGGTGCATCGGCTTTTGGTGCTACATAATGAAGATATTATTGATGTTGATGCCGTAGCTACTGAATTATCCCAGCAAGATAAAGGTGATGAAGAATATCATGAAAGTGATAATTTATCACAGTCGGTTGATGCGCATATAAGACGCTATTTTGATGCTTTGAAAGGCGGATTGCCTGCCCCCGGACTATATGGGCGTATTTTGCACGAGGTTGAGTTACCCCTGATTACCGCAACCTTGGAAATAACACGCGGTAATCAGGTCAAGGCAGCTGACATTCTGGGCATGAACCGAAATACGCTTCGTAAGAAAATCAAAGAACTTGGGATTACGGCAGGACGATGACGTGTTAGGCTTTGTTAAATATTTTGGTGGACGTTCATCCAAGAACTTGGTTGCAGGATCACGTGATGAGTGCAGATAAACAGTCACATATAGGGCGGCGTCTGTTCAGCGAAAACCGTCTTGCCTATATATCAATTTTATTCACCGTTTGTATGGGAGCTGCAACCGCCTTTACACTTTCGCGGGTTGATTATCTATCTGAAGGGCCACGTGCGCTAAAATTGTTGTTGGCAATCGATGTTGTTGCCTTGGTGGTTCTCAGCTTCTTTGTCGTTCGTCATATTATGCAGTTATGGGCTGATCGTCGCCAGCAAGTGGCAGGACACCAACTGCATTGGCGTCTTGCGGTATTATTTGGCGGGATCACGACCTTGCCAGTTCTGATCATTGCGCTGTTCTCACTATTTGTTGTCGATTATTCATTACGCGGATGGTTTGCTGACAGAATTTCTGTTGCGATTAATGAGTCAGTTAAGGTTGCTGATTCCTATTTTCAGGAACATGCCCAATCGGTGACTGGTGATGTGTTGACGATCGCGAATGATGTCAATCGCGAAGCGCTCAAGCTTGGTGATAATACCGAAATCATGGGTCAATATCTGAGCAATCAGACTGCCTTGCGTAATTTGTCGGAGGCTATCATTCTCGATGGTACAGGTGAGGTGATTGCAAAGTCACGTTTCGCCTTTGCTGTGACCTTCACAAATCTTGATGAAGATTGGGTTGAGAAAGCCCGCGCTGGTGAAGTCGTGGTTCTGCGCGCCGACGATACAAACAAAATACGCGCCGTGGTTAAATTGAATAGCTATATCGATGCTTATTTGCTGGTGGGACGGTTCATTGACCAGAATGTCCTGGCCGCGGTTGACCGTACACGTCTGGCTGCGTCTGATTACCAACAATTAGGCATTCAGCAATTTGATTTACAGTTAAGTTTTGCGGTTTTGTTTGGCGTCGTGGTTCTGTTGCTGTTGATTTCGGCTTTATGGGTTGGTCTCAATCTCGCAACAGCGATTATTGGGCCATTATCGGCGGTTATCAATGTGGCTGATAAAGTGCGGGGAGGCGATTTGCGCGAACGTGTGCCAGGTGGTGCCAATATTGATGAAATATCACGCCTTGGCCTGTCTTTTAATAATATGTTGGATGAGTTAGCGCGAAGCCGTCAGCAACTTGTTCAGGCTAATATGCAAATTGACCGGCGGCGTGAATTTACAGAAGCGGTTCTGGGTGGTGTGTCGTCAGGTGTAATTGGTCTTGATAAAGAGGGGCGCATTAACTTACCCAATGCGGCGGCTCGTAATCTTCTTGGACTGACCGATGTTGACATGATAGGCAAAAAACTGGAAAATCTAGTACCAGAATTTAATAACCTGTTATCGATTGTTGGGCAGAAAAGACGCCGCTTTATAGAAGAACAAGTGGTTTTAGAGCGCCCCACAAGCCGTTTAACCTTGCGTGCGCGGATCGCCAGCGAACTGGTTGATGATCGGGTTATCGGTTATGTCGTAACATTTGATGATGTCACTGATCTATTAACTGCGCAGCGCAAAGCCGCTTGGGCTGATATTGCGCGGCGTATCGCGCATGAAATAAAGAATCCATTAACACCTATTCAGCTTGCATCCGATAGATTGCGCCGGAAATTCAAACCCAAGGATGCCGTCGAAGCGGATCGTTTTGAGGAATATGTGTCGATTATTTCACGTCAGGTTGACGATATAGGCCGCATGGTTGACGAATTTTCATCATTT
>NZ_CBFHNB010000009.1:0-43545 GCF_965657105.1 Puniceispirillum sp. (SeqCode) | reverse complement strand
GAACAAGATCACGGATGGTATTGCTATCATCCGCATAGCATCCGATAGAGGCACAGATATCTCCTGCTTCGAACAATTAGACAATCGCAAGTCGTGTTGTTGTTTCGCGCTCTTCGACAATAAGCACAGCCCCTTCAAGCGGGGGTGTGTTTTCGCGTGGTGTGAGCGCCAATTTGCACGCTTCGACAAGCTCGGTGCCACGACCACGAACAAGTACTACGCGGGTGTCGGCAAAAACGGCAATGCTGGACAGCGCATCAGCAATCACGCTGACATCACTTTCAATGGCACCGCTATCAAGGCGGGTGACCGAAAAGACATCATCGAGATTGTCACTATAGTGACTGGCAAGTGCCAAGGCGCGTTCATGGATCAAGCCGATGTCATTACCATGAAACAGAAAGGCGCGCATATGCGCGGGGGGTTGTTTGAGAAGACCTGCAATTTGCCGGGTCTGAATTTTCATGTCTTGGCTATGGGCTGGGCGATGGGTTGGGCGATGGACAGGAAATATAGTTGTAGGCGACGACGCACACGTTCAGCCAGTAATGTGGCAAGCCGTCGCTTGGCCTGCAATTCCGACTGTTCAATACCGTAAGTTGATGAAACAGTACCTAATGTGGCACTGGCCGCTACCGTATTTTTGATCGCGACGTCATTGGTATATATATCAGTGAGGGTAAAGGTTACCGTCATGGTCATTTTTTTAAAATCGGATGATACGCCGCGTACCGCAAAAGCTTCGATTGACCCAATCGAAATTGAACTGGATAGGCGATATTTGGGTTCAGCCGCATAGCTGCTGAACATGGTCTGGCGGAGGCTTCGGCTGTAAATCTGTCCATCGCGGCCAGCCACGGTCTGAATTTCGACGCTGGCAAGATTATCGATCATCGCCGCATCGATCTGTTGCTGGGACAAGGATGTGCAGCCACTTAGCATAAGCGCACAAACAAGGCTGATGATGGTATTACGCAACGACATTTATAATCCTGTTTGGCACAACAATAACCCGCTTTGGTGTCTTGCCTTCAAGATATCGGGAAACCGCCTCGGATGCCAATGCTTTTGCTTCGGCCACGTCATTCGGACAATCACGCGGCAAGGTGATGGTGGCGCGTAATTTGCCATTCACCTGCACACCGATTTCGACTTCATCATCGGCGGCAAGTGCCGGATCGGCAACCGGCCAAGCGGTATCAGCCAGCATGCTGTCATGGCCAAGCATATGCCACATTTCTTCGGCAATATGCGGGGTCAAGGGGGCGATCAGCTTGGTAAGATTTTCGATCGCCATCCGGCGCGCCTCAGGCGATCCAGCGCAATCGGGGGTAAGATTGCTGATCGCGTTTGATAGGGTGTGAAGCTGGGCAACTGCACGGTTAAAGCGGAATTCCTCAATATCCTTGGAGATCGCCAGAATTGTTTTATGCACCGTTTTGACAAGATCGAGTGATTTGGGGTCGGCATTGTCAGGCATTGTGGCGTCGGGGGCAGCGATGCTGTCATCAGTCGCCAGTCGCCAGATTTTTTTGAGAAAGCGAGATGCGCCTTCAACCCCAGATTCGGTCCATTCGAGATCACGTTCGGGCGGTGAGTCGGACAACATGAATAAGCGCGCCGTGTCAGCGCCATAGGTATCAATGATGATTTCAGGATCGACAACATTGCGCTTGGACTTGCTCATCTTTTCGATGCGTCCGGCGGTGATTGCGGATTTATCGCTGCGCATGACCCAGTCATCACCATCGCGTTCGACATCGGTCGGGAACAGCCATTTGCCATCCTGATCCTGAAATGTCTGGTGGCAGACCATGCCCTGTGTCATCAGTCCGGCAAAAGGCTCATCAAGGTTGAGATAGCCGACTTCGCTCAAGGCGCGGGTGAAAAAGCGCGAATAAAGCAGATGCAGAACCGCATGTTCGACGCCGCCAATATATTGATCGACCGGCATCCAGTAATGCGCAGCTTCGGCGCTAAAGCCGTTCGGATGCTTTGGATCACAATAACGCAGGAAATACCATGAACTTTCAAAGAATGTGTCAAACGTGTCTTGTTCACGGGTCGCCTTGGCCCCGCATGTTGGACAATCCACATGTTTCCAGCTTGGATGATTGGCTAGCGGATTGCCAGGCTGGGTGAAATCGACATCTTCGGGAAGCTGAACCGGGAGTTGATCGTCAGGCACTGGCACCGCGCCGCACGCGTCACAATGAATGATCGGGATCGGACATCCCCAATAGCGTTGCCGCGAAACACCCCAGTCACGAAGCCTGAACGTGGTTTCGGCTGCACCAGATCCAGTATCGCTAAGGGTTTTGAACGCCGCCTGTTTACCAGCTTCGACATCAAGCCCATTCCATGGTCCCGAATTGATCAGCTTACCAGGTCCCGTATAGGCGGTATTGGTGATGGCAAAATCAGCCGCATCAGCATCTTCGGGCAGTACCACCGGCAAAACCGGCAAGCCATAGGCCGTGGCAAAATCCAGATCGCGTTGATCATGTGCTGGACAACCAAAAATAGCCCCAGTGCCATAATCCATCAGCACAAAATTGGCAATATGAACAGGCAAGGTTGCGCCATCAATAACCGGATGCGCCACCCGCAGTCCCGTGTCATAGCCCTTTTTATCAGCCGTTTCGACAGCCGCTTCGGAGGTGCCTAATGTGGCACATTCGGCGGCAAAATCAGCCGCGCCTTGATCATGAGTGGCGATATCGCGCGCTAACGGATGGTTTGCGGCAATGGCAATGAAGGAGGCACCATATAGAGTATCGGGGCGGGTGGTGAAGACCTCAATATCACGGCCAGCATAAGCACCTGAATCACCATCGGTAATGCGGAAATTAACACGCGCGCCTTCAGATTTGCCAATCCAGTTATGCTGCATCAGACGGACGCGATCCGGCCAGCGATCAAGCCCGTCAATCGCGGCTAGCAAATCATCGGCATATTTGGTGATGCGTAAAAACCATTGTGATAAAAGCCGCCGTTCAACCGGCGCGCCAGAGCGCCAGCCGCGGCCATCGACAACCTGTTCATTGGCCAGCACCGTATTTTCAACCGGATCCCAATTTACCCAGCTTTCCTTGCGATAGGCCAGACCGGCTTCGAGGAATTTAAGGAACATGCGTTGTTCATGCTGGTAGTAATCAGGTGTGCAGGTGGCTAGCTCGCGATCCCAATCATAGGATAGCCCCATGCTTTTCAGCTGGGTGCGCATCGCGGCAATATTTTCAACTGTCCATTTGCCCGGATGAATACCGCGTTCCATTGCGGCATTTTCGGCTGGCAAGCCAAAAGCATCCCAGCCCATAGGATGCAGGACATTGAACCCCTGGGCACGGCGGAAACGGGCAACAACATCGCCAAGCGTATAATTACGGACATGCCCCATATGAATCCGGCCAGATGGATAGGGAAACATTTCCAGCACATAATATTTAGGTTTTGAATCGGGCTGGTTATTGGCTGGCTGGTTGCTGGCTGGCTGGTCGGCGGTGAAACAGCCTTGATCTTCCCACCGGCGCTGCCATTTCTTTTCAATGGCAGGAGCATCATAATGCGTCATGAAATATCCTGTGAACTATCCCGTAAATTATCCCCTATGGGGCGCCATATGATCTGATTCATAAGCATTGGCGGTCATTAAAATCTGTCTATTCGGTAGATTCGGCGATTGACGCGGCACGCATCTCACGGGCGCGTGTCAGAATAAGCTCTTCGATCTTGCTGGCCAAGGCATCGTCGCGCGTGGCTGTGCCCCAGCCGCCATTGTCAGCTTGCTGGGCAAATACGCGAACCTGAATCGCATCTGAACGCAATTCGCGGCCAACAACAAAAATCATCAGCTTGATGCGCTCACCTGGCCGCTCGGCAAGCGAATACCATTCGGTCAGGATGCTGCCGCCGAATGTATCAACATCGTCAAGCGGGACAAAGGCGGCGATTTCGAGCGATGCGCGCCATAATAATGCGTTAACCGGCATGCTGTCGCTTTTGTCATCAGCACCAAAATCAGCGATTTTCAGGCCACCGGTCTTGCCGGTCAGAAAAGATACGTCACCTTCTTCTTCGGCAACAGGTTGAATATCTGCGCCCGAACACCCTGCCAGAATAAAGCCAAGGGTAACCAAAGTTGCGGCAAGGGAGTGGATGGTTTTCATGTCAGCGATCCATTGGTTGGTGAATATGCCAAGAGAATGCAAATAGCGCGTTCATTTGTAAAGAAAAAAGGGAGGGGCAAGCCCCTCCCTTTCTATTCGGAATGATAACATTCAAATTAGAATGTTACGCCAACCTTCAAACGAGTGTTTGCACCGTCGTTTGTTGTACCAGCAGATGAATCTTTCAACTCATATGAACGGTTTGTCAAAGATACATACATGCCAGCGGCAGGAACGTACTTCACACCGAGCTGAGTCGATTCGAATGTGTCACCGCCGTTTGTGCTACCTGTTGATAGCTCAGATGACACTGAAGTTGCTTCCAAAGTGATTGCGTCTGACATTGCATATGTAATGCCGTAATCGCTTGTTGACGCTTCGTAACCAGCAGTACCCATTGAGCTACCCTGCTGCTTTGAGTCTTTGTCCATGCTGGCTGCACGTATTGTGAAGTCACCATAAGCAACCTTAACACCAAAACCGTCCTGAGAGGTTTCGTATGAACCTGTACCAGTTGCTAGGTCAGCAGCTGAGCTAACGTCATAAGTTGCATAATGTGCAGTAATACCAACGCCATCAACGTCGATTGCATAAGTTAGACCCATGGCAGTTGCGTCATCTTTAGAAGCTGCACCAGCGTCTGCCTGTGAGATGCTTAAAGTCAAACCGTTAACTGTTGGTGATGTGTATTTGATCTGACCTTTGGCCTCAGAACCAACAACAGTGACTGAGCTCAGACCAGTTGTCATAGCAGGTGTTGTTGTTGAAGACATTGACTGAGTGCCTGAAAGACCGGCATCATATGCAGAATTACCAGCTGATGCTGCTTTAGCGGCGTCATTGTGCTCACCAAATGCGATCTGACCCCAATCGTCAGACACATGCATGCGGGCGTCATCATCGACACCATCGTCAACGTGGATTGAACCACCGAATGTCATGCCTGAGTCAGTTGTTGTTGAACCTGAGATTGTGAAATCTGAGTCCATAGTGGCTGATGTGTTGTTTGTTGTTGCACCTGAAGCTGTTGCTGCAGCTGTGTCGTCTGACCATGAGTCATACAACCATGAAGCAGAAGCTGACAATGAAACGTCAGCAGAAGCGGCAGAAACGCCACCGATTGCTACCAAAGCGGTAGTCGCAAGAAGAACCTTACGCATGTTAAATCTCCCTTAGAGAAAATATGTCACCATTGACATGAGGGCAGAATATTAATTTTTGCTAAATTAACAAGTTATGGTGAATGATGGTGAAACATATTTCTCTAATGTGTGATAAATTTACAACAGTGTTGCGAAAGTGATGTGCCACAGAGGCAAAAAGGCTAAACAAATTGGATGAAGGGTGACTTAGCTTGGCCACATGACGGGTGATATGGCGGGATCACCTTATCGGTCGTCGTCACAGATGTTTTACATCTGTTCGGGATTTGCTTTAGTTTGGCGCACATGCGTCGTAACAGATGTTTTACATCTGTTCGGGGTTTGCTTTATTTATTTGGCGCACATGCGTCGTAACAGATGTTTTACATCTGTTCGGGGTTTGCTTTATTTATTTGGCGCAAATGCGTCGTCACAGATGTTTTACATCTGTTCGGGATTTGCTTTAGTATCACGCTGTAAATAAATGAAGCGGAATCAATCTAGGTGGCGGTATGACGGTAATTCACGATAATCTGAAAACAGTGCAGGATAAGATACAGGCGGCGGCGCGTGCGGATGCCCATGCGGATGCAAATGAACCGACACTTGTGGCGGTCAGCAAACGCCAGCCAGATGACCGGATCGATGCCGCCCTTGACGCTGGCCAGCGCTGTTTTGGCGAAAACCGTGTGCAGGAAGCGCAAACACGCTGGACCGCGCGCCGTGCCGCCTATCCGGATCTGATATTGCATCTAATTGGCGCGCTGCAAACCAATAAGGCCGCCGATGCAGTGGCTTTGTTTGATGTAATCGAAGTCGTTGACCGCCCCAAATTGGCGCGCGCGCTAAGCAGTGAAATGGCCAAGCAGAACCGGCAGCTTGATTGCTATATTCAGGTCAATACCGGTGATGAACCGCAAAAGTCTGGTATCAGCCCAGCCGATGTCGATGATTTTATCGTCCAATGCCGCGATGAATACGGGCTGAACATTGTCGGGCTGATGTGTATTCCGCCTGCTGATGAGGAACCGGCGATGCATTTTGCGCTATTGGCGACAATTGCCAAACGCAATGAGCTGGATAAATTATCAATGGGCATGAGTGGTGATTATGAAGAAGCCATTGGCTTTGGCGCAACATCGGTGCGTGTTGGTTCAGCACTTTTTGGTGCACGCGACAGCTAGGTCTTTGTTGCGCTCAGATGATGGGTGATTCTTATATTGCGCGATCATCTTTCGGCCATCACTTCGTTCCGACCGGATGATGCTTATATCATGTCGCATCATCTCACGACCTAGCGGTCGGATGATGCTTAATAATCCGCGATCATCTTTCGGCCATCACTTCGTTCCGACCGGATGATGCTTAACGATTCAGAAACTGGCGGCCAAACCAGCGCCAGCGGCCATCTTCGCCAGGCATGGTGCAATTGATCCGCGCGCGTTTGCCATTCAAAGGACCTGGCATCCGGATTTCAGCGCGGCGTCCCATCATGGTCACATCAAGCTTGCCATAAATGCTGTTAAAACATCGTAGCTGTTTCGGCTTATCCATGTCCGGTGCCAAGGTGAAACCATAAATCGGGGGATTCTGGTCAAGAATCACATCTTCGGGGGTGATCTGGTCAACCTTTAGCGGCAGACCATTGATAGCAAGATCAAGCCGGCTCAGCGTGCCATATTGTTCGTTCATGGCAAAACGCGGCAATTCGTAAAAGCCATTATAGCCATGCGCAATGCCAGAATTCTGGCCAAAGGCGGCGGTAAAGCCGGCATCCATGACAGCCTGTATGACCTGCCTATCATATTCGCCGTAAGGATAGGCAAATAGGCTTGGGCGTAACCCAAGTTCGGCGATAAAGCGCGCATTCGACTCGGCAATTTCGCTTTTGCTTTGCTCAATACTGATCTGATGCATATGCGGATGTGTGCGGGTCTGGCTTCCAATGGTCACGCCAGCAGATTGTAGTTCGCGGATATGATCCCAGGTCATATAGCCATAACGATTGGCATCTATAGGCTGGGTCGCCACAAAAAGGGTAAAAGGCATATTCAGCGCCTTTAGTCGTGGCCAGGCTTCTTGATATACCGATAGATAGGCATCATCGATGGTGATGGCGACGGTACGGTCGGGAAGCGGTTGTCCGGATTGCAAATATTCGACGATTCGGGGCAATGGCCAGACGGTGAAATCGCCGCTTTGCAGTCGGTCAAGATGCGCATCAAACTGAGCAAGCCGGATGTTCGTTGTAGGATATTTGGTTTCGCCAAAACGATGATACATCAGAATGCTGGCATGATCAGCCGCCATGGCAGCGCCCACGCTGGTGCCATAGGCAATAATCAGCATCACCATCATATATAATTTCAAAAATCTACCGCGTAACAAAGTGCCCATATTCTCGTCTCAATCCAGATGCAATTTGCAGATATAGCTTTTCATAGTAAATTAGCTTGGTGAGTGATAGTCAAAACTGCGTCAAAACGTTATATTGAAAAGCAAACCGAACCCAAGCGAGGCTAACCCCCGCTTTTAGCTGGATAGCATATGACAAAGCCGATTGCCAATTCCCGTAAGATGCCCCCTAATATGGCATGTATTCTGGCTTTGGAAACAAGTGGTGCTTTGTTGAGTGTCGCGGTGCATCATAAAGGCAAGATTGCCAGCCTGGTGTCGCATGAAATGACCTATGGCCATGCCAAGGCTATTGTACCGACCGCGCAGGATGCGCTGGCGCAAGCCTCATGCGATTTTTCGATGCTAACACATATAGCGGCAGGGTCAGGCCCGGGGTCATTTACCGGTATTCGGGTGGCCTTGTCCTGTGCCAAGGGGTTTTGTCTGGCCTGGGGCGCGGTGGGCATTGGCGTATCCGGTCTGCAAGCGCTGGCCAGTAACGCGGCGCGGCAGGGACATAATGATGGCGCGCCTATGCTGATCACAGCTGATACCAGACGTGGGACGTTATATTGCCAGTTCTTTGATGCAGACGGTCAAGCATTAGGTGCTATTTTTGAAGCTGAACCGGAGGGTTTGCCAGCCTTGCGTCGCAATATTGATAATGATGCGGCGCTTTATATTGGCGGGTTTGATGAAGGACAGCTTGGCCGTATTTTTGCCGCCGACGGCGTGCGCGTGATCCAGCCTGCGCAAATAGCCACGCTTGATGCGGCGATGATCGCTAATGATGCCAATCAGCATATTATCGCTGGCACGTTAACGCCGTTGACGCCGCTTTATCTGGCTGCGGCAAAATTGGGCTCCTCAAAGAAAGAAATGCTACATAAGGGTGGGCCACATAAAGATGAACCTAAAAAAAATAAGGCAAAGGTCATTCCGGCGGCGCAAAGCTGATGCCCCTGATGCCCCTGATCTGATGTCGTTGATAGCGCTTGCAAAAGCACATGAAGCAGCTATTGCCTATCTTGAAGCGTCGCTTTTCGAGCGCCCCTTTACAGCAGACGCGCTGACCAGTCTGTTTGCAAGCCCAGCTTTTACCGGTTATGCGCTGGTTGATGAGGCTGGTGATATTATGTCCTATATATTAATGAATCAGGTGCTGGATGAGGCTGAAATCCTGTCGTTGGGGACAGCGCGTGCGCAGCAGGCCAAAGGCCATGCGTCCCAGTTGCTGAACACCACATGCGCGTTGCTGATGGAGGCAGGCGTTTGCCGCATTTATCTGGATGTTGCCGAACCGAATTTGCCAGCGCGGGCGCTTTATGCAGGCTGTGGCTTTAGTGAAAGCGGTCGCCGCCCTAGATATTATGGTGCGGCACCGCAGCGCCAGGATGCGATCATCATGTCAAAGGCATTAGATGGGCATAAGATGATTAATGAGACCGCCAGAGGGATGAGATTAAGCGATGAGATTAGATGATAGGCCAACTTCGCCTTGACCAGCTTCGCGGCAAACAGGTAAAAGAAGATATTACCGCGCTAATTCGAGTGATACCGCACCATTGACCAAGAAACTTTATATTAAAACATATGGCTGTCAGATGAATGTCTATGATTCTGACCGTATGACCGATGTGCTTGCGCCGCTTGGCTATTCACCAATCGAAACACCCGATGGCGCGGATATGGTGATACTGAACACCTGTCATATCCGTGAAAAAGCATCCGAAAAGGTGTTTTCCGAACTTGGCCGTTTGCGGATGATGAAAGAAAAGGCGCGCGACCAGCAAGGCCGGGCCGTGACCATTGCTGTGGCCGGATGTGTGGCACAGGCCGAGGGCGCCGAAATCACCCGCCGCGCCCCTTGGGTTGATATTGTTGTGGGCCCGCAAACCTATCACCGGTTGCCCGAATTGATTGCCGAAATTGATCCGTCAGTGCGCAAGCGCGCTATCGATACCGATTTTCCGCAAGAAGTGAAATTCGATCTATTGCCCGAAGAACATGCCCCGCGTGGTCCGGCGGCTTTTCTGAGTGTGCAGGAAGGATGCGATAAATTCTGTGCCTTTTGTGTGGTGCCTTATACGCGCGGTGCCGAATATTCGCGGCCTGCCGCAAATGTGCTGGCCGAAGCCAGACGGTTAGTGGGCAGTGGCACGCGCGAAATCACGCTGTTAGGTCAGAATGTAAATGCTTATCATGGCGATGACGGGCATGGGTCAGTCTGGTCGCTGGGACGTTTGATTCATGCGCTGGCCGAGATCGATGGTCTGGAGCGGATCCGCTACACAACCTCGCATCCGCTGGATATGGATGATGAGTTGATCGCCGCACATGGCAATGTGCCGCAATTAATGCCTTATCTGCATTTGCCTATCCAGTCGGGTTCCGACCGTGTGCTTGATGCGATGAACCGTCGGCATTCAAAAGATGTTTATTTCGATGTGATCGACAAGCTGCGGCATGTACGCCCAGATATCGCCATGTCAGGTGATTTTATTGTCGGCTTCCCTGGCGAAAGCGATCAGGATTTTGCCGATACTTTGGCACTGATCGATAAGGTTGGCTATGCGTCAGCCTATTCGTTCAAATATAGCCCACGCCCCGGCACACCCGCATCCGTATCCGACTTGCAGGTGCCCGAAGCGGTCAAGGCAGATCGTCTGGAAGCCTTGCAACAATTACTTAATGCCCAACAATTTGCTTTTAACAAAAAGACCGAAGGCATGCGGCTCGATATTCTGGTCGAACGTGTTGGTGGCCGCGCTGGCCAGATGGCTGGACGAAGCCCATTCATGCAGGCGGTCAATTTTGCTGGCAGCGAAGATCAGATTGGCCAGATTATTGCCTGTGATATTATCGAAGGCCGGCAAAATAGTGTAACCGCCGAAATCACTTCCATGAAGGGGGCAGCGTGAGCGACAAAAATGCCAAGTTCACCATCAGGATGGACTTTGAAGATAACGCCACCGTGGCGCTGTTGTTCGGCGAACATAATCAGAATCTGATGCAGATCGAAGACGCGCTGGATGTAAAGCTCGATTCGTTTGGTAATAGCATCAAAATATCTGGTGCTTCAGCCGCATCCAAGGAAGCGCGCAAAGTCATCGAAACGCTGTATAAAACAATGCGCGATGCGGGCGCTGAGGAAATCGATAAATCGATGGTCAGCGATGCGCTACGTTGGGAAAGCAACAGCACAGCCACGCCAAAGCCGCAATCGATTGAATCGATTGATACATGGAAAAAGAAAATCGTCGCCAAAACCCCTGGTCAGAACCAGTATCTGGGTCTGTTGCGCCGCGATGAGGTGGTGTTTGGGCTGGGCCCTGCTGGCACTGGCAAAACCTATATGGCGGTCGCGCGCGCGGTCGAAGCGCTTAAAAAGCGGGAAGTCGAACGTATCGTTTTATCGCGGCCAGCGGTTGAAGCGGGTGAACGTCTTGGCTTTTTGCCAGGTGATATGAAAGAGAAGGTCGACCCTTATCTGCGCCCACTTTATGATGCGCTTTATGACATGATGCCAGCCGATAAGGTTGATCGGATGCTGACCAGCGGTGAGATCGAAATTGCGCCCCTGGCCTTTATGCGTGGCCGGACGTTGAGCGGGTCCTATGTGATTATCGATGAAGCGCAGAACACGACACCGGTGCAGATGAAAATGGTGCTAACCCGGCTTGGTCAGGATTCGCGCATGGTCATTACCGGTGATCTGAGCCAGGTTGATCTGCCTACTGGACATCCATCAGGTCTGGCGGATGCGGTATCTATTTTGACCGATATTAAGGGGGTTGGCATCATCCATCTGTCTGGCAAAGACGTGGTAAGACACCCCGTTGTTGCGCGCATCCTGCACGCCTATGAAAAAGGACAAACGCCATGATTGACACCAATCCGGAGCCTGACAGTTTAACCTCTGTTCATGCTGATCATGGTGACGCCATGTCAAATTTCAACGCGGTTCAATGGCACACGCCAGATGCACATCAGATTGAGATGCTGATCGACCATGATTGCTGGTCAGCCGCCATAACCGAGCATGTGAAAGCGCATTTTTGCCAGATGCTCGATAGGGCGCTAGCAGCGCATGACATGAAAGATTGTGCGATCAACCTGTTATTATGCAGTGATGTCAAAATACAGCAGTTAAATTATGATCATCGTAGCATCGATAAAGCTACAAATGTATTGTCTTTTCCCGCCGCAGATGCCGATGATATACCTTTTGATAAGGGTGCTATAACCAACGACGATAACAACATGCTGCCTAGCCAGGAGCTAGGCGATATCGCCATTGCCCATGGCATTTGCGCGCGCGAGGCTGAGGAAAGCGGTATCAGCATCACCGACCATATCACGCATTTGTTTGGGCATGGTGTGCTGCATCTTTTGGGTTATGGCCATGAACAGGATGCCGAGGCTGATGAGATGGAAGCGCTGGAAATCAGCCTGCTTGACGCGCTGGGCATCGCTAATCCTTATGTTGATAAAACTGGGGTTGATAAAGCTAAGGTTGCGGGCGCCCCTAGCATAATGTCAAAGACGGAGCCTGCATCATGATCGATGTGTTGTTAAACAAGATAAAGTCCTTGTTCGAACGTCCTGAATCACGGCGCCAGAAAATGACCGAATTGCTGGAAGATTCGGCAACTGACCGTGAACTTTTTGACCGTCACGAAGGCACTTTGCTACGCAATCTGCTAGGGCTTCGTGATAAGATTGCGTCGGATGTGATGATCCCACGGGCGGATATTGTGTCGGTCAGCATGCGCAATGAGTTTTCCCAGATCAGCAAGCAAATTTCACAGGTCAGGCATAGCCGCATTCCGGTATATCGCGAAACCTTGGATGATGTTGCTGGCTTTATTCACGTCAAAGATATTTTTGCCAGCTTGCAAGCTGGTGAGGTGCCACCAGTTAAATCACTTCTGCGCCCAGCTTTGTTTGTCGCCCCGACAATCCGGCTATTGGATCTATTGCATGAGATGCGGTTAAAGCGGCGACATCTGGCTTTGGTGGTTGATGAATTTGGCGGTGTTGACGGGCTGATTACGATTGAGGATCTGATCGAGGAAATCGTTGGTGAGATCGAAGATGAATATGATGAAACCATAGCCTTGCGGTTTGATATTAATGGTGATGGCACCGCGATCGCTGATGCCCGCCTTGAAATCGAAACGCTGGAAACCGTAACAGGTGTTCTGCTTGATGATGATGATCGTGATGAAATTGATACGCTGGGCGGGCTGGTCTGTGCCGAAGCTGGACGTGTGCCAACGCGCGGTGAAATCGTCCGCCATGCAAAGGGGCTGCAATTCGAAGTGTTGGAAGGTGATCCGCGGCGTATCACTTTGGTCAAAATCAGGGGTCTTGCGCGGGTCCCGCAACATGATCAAAGCTAGGTGAGTCAGGATGAGGCGGTTCTGGAATAAGGCGACTGCCGTGATCCGTAACCCCTATATTGGGTCATTTCTGGCTGGCTGTCTTGCCAGCCTATGCCTGCCGCCGCTGGGGCTTATTTTCACCATTTTTGCGTTATCTTTTCCGGCGCTGACGTCAGCCAAGGCACACACAGCCTGGCGGGCAGCTGCTATCTGGATGATGGCTGGACTTGGCTGGTTTGTGTTTTCGACCTATTGGGTGGCACATTCGCTTTATGTCTCTGATCCGGGCTTGTGGCTATTGATGCCGCTTGTCGCTTTTGCTATTGCCGCCGTGCTGGCATTATTCTGGGCGGTAGCCGGATGGGCAGCATGGCGTTGTGGCCGCACAGCACAAGGTCGGCTGATCTGGCTGGTGATGATGCTGGGTTTGGCAGAATATGCCCGTGGTTTTGTTGCCACCGGATTTCCATGGAACGCGCCAGGCTTTCTGTTCAGCTTTAATATTGGCGCGTTGCAAGCGGCTAGCTGGTTTGGCATTTACGGGCTGAATATCATCGCCTTTCTGTTTGCCTTTGTGCTGGCGCTATGGGTTGTGGGGGCACGGCAGATTGCGGTGGCATTGCTGATCGTGCCGTTATTGCTGTCATGTCTGGGAATCGTGCGTATCGATCATCTGCAAGATGTGATACAAAATACGCAAAGCCCGCCAAACCCTGTGGTGCGTATTGTTCAGCCATCGGTACCACAACAGGAAAAATGGCAAAGATCGAAACGGCCAGAACATCTGCGGCGGCTTGTCGATTTATCAAATCAGCATATTCCCATGCCGCGTCTGGTGATCTGGCCAGAAACGGCGTTCGCCGGCTTTGCCAGCATCGAACCAGACCTGTTGCGCCGAACCGTAGCATCAGCAACACCATTTGACGGATATCTGCTGACCGGCATTCCGCGCCGTGATGAACAGGATAGATTATTCAATGCGGCTGTTTTGCATGCGCATGATGGTGCGCTCAAAGCTGTTTATGACAAACGCCACCTTGTGCCATTTGGTGAATATGTGCCGTTTCGTGGCGTGATTCCGCTTATTGACGTGATTGTTGGCCCACAGGATTTCAGCAAGGGGACAACAAACAAGCTGTTCACTGTGCCAGGTGTTGGTAAGGCGCAGATATTGATCTGCTATGAAGTGATTTTTTCAGGCGCGATTGTGAACCGCCAGAACAAGCCGGATTTCATAGTCAATCTGACAAATGATGGGTGGTTTGGCCATACGGCAGGCCCCTGGCAACATCTGGCTCAAAGCCAGATGCGCGCGGTCGAAGAAGGCATGACATTGATCCGTGCTGCGAATGCCGGTATCAGCGGGGCATTTGACCCGCTAGGACGGCCACTTGGCCAGATCAGGCTTGGGTATGCGGATAGTCTTGATGTGCAGGTAGTTGCCGCGCTGGAAACAACTTTATTTGCCAAAATGGGGCAGATGTTGTTTGGCTTCATGCTCATGCTGACCGCTGGGTTTGCATATTGGCTTGACCGGCGCCATTAGTTGGCTTGACCGGCGCCATTAGTTCAGGCAAAAAACCATGTTGAAAAATAAAAGAGGCTTTCATGTCATATCTATTCACGTCTGAATCCGTGTCAGAAGGGCACCCTGATAAGGTATGTGACCGCGTATCAGACACGGTGCTTGATCTGTTTCTAACAGCTGATCCACAAGCGCGCGTTGCCTGCGAAACCATGGCAACGACCAATCGCGTCATTCTGGGAGGTGAGGTGCGGGCACCCGAAGATCAGATCGCCGCTATCATGAAACAGATTGAACCTGCGGTGCGGTCGGCGGTTAAGGATATTGGCTATGAGCAGGACAAATTCCATCATGCGCATTTTGAATTTCAGAATTATCTGCATGAGCAATCAGCCGATATTGCGATGGGCGTCGATGAAGGCGATAACAAAGATGAAGGCGCAGGCGATCAGGGTCTTATGTTTGGTTATGCCTGTGACGAAACCGATGTGCTTATGCCAGCTCCGATCCATTATTCACATCAGATTCTAAAACGTCTTGCCGCCATACGCAAAAGCGATGCGGATTCGATTTTACGCCCTGATTCGAAAAGCCAGATCACATTAGTTTACGATGATTATGGCAAACCTATTGGTGCGCATAAGATCGTATTATCAACTCAACATGCCGAAGGCGCATCGACAGATGATATCCGTAAATTGGTGACACCAGTTATTGCCGATATTCTGCCGGATGGCTGGATGGTGGGTGCTGATGATTTGCTGGTCAATCCGACAGGTAATTTCGTTATTGGTGGACCCGATGGTGATGCCGGTCTGACAGGCAGAAAGATCATTGTTGATACTTATGGTGGTGCAGCACCACATGGCGGCGGTGCCTTTTCGGGTAAGGATCCGACAAAGGTTGACCGCTCAGCCGCTTATGCTGCGCGTTATCTGGCGAAGAATGTTGTGGCCGCCGGTCTGGCGACAAAATGTACCATCCAGCTGGCCTATGCCATTGGCGTTGCTGATCCGGTTTCGGTCTATGCAAATACGCATGGCACTGGTACTGGCAGTGGTGCTGGCAGCGATGCTGATCTGCAACAGGCGCTGAGCCAGTCGATGAAGCTGACACCGCGCGGGATTCGTGAACATCTTGGGCTGAATAAGCCGATTTACGCATCAAGTGCTGCCTATGGCCATTTTGGCCGTGTGGCTGGTGAAGCTGGTGCGGGATCATTTAGCTGGGAAGCAACCGATCTGAAAGCCGCACTGACGGCGGCTTTGGCCTAATATCCACAGGCATCTATAGCGAGGGTGTCTGATTTGAATGGTGACTGGTGATTTGGCTGGTGGTTTGGGAATGGTTGTGACGATGACATCAGACACGAAATCTACTGGCGCAGAAAAGCCGGACGGACAAAAACCGGACACAGAAGGCAGGGATTTTTCTGGCTCGCATTTTTCTGGTTCGCGTTCTTCTGGCCCACGCTTTTACGGACGGCGCAAGGGGCGGCCTTTGCGGCAGACAATGCAAGGGCTGTTGGCCGACAAACTGCCTACGGTGCGGTTTGATCTGGCAAAATCTGTGGCTGAGCAATTTGCCGCGCCTTGTGCGGATGTGTTTCTGGAAATCGGCTTTGGTGGCGGTGAGCATATCGCCGGACTAGCGACGCAACGGCCTGATGCCGGTTTTATTGGTGCCGAGCCTTTCATTAATGGTGTGGCTAGTCTGTTGCGGCATATGCAGGATGATAATATTGAGAATATCCGCATCTGGGATGATGATGTCAGGTTGATCTTTGCGTCGCTGGCTGATGCGTCGCTGGCAGGTGCCTATGTGATGTTTCCCGACCCTTGGCCTAAAAAGCGCCATGCCAGACGCCGGATTCTGCAAGATGACGTGATGAATTCGCTGGCGCGGCTGATCCGGCCAGGGGGTAGTCTTGTGATGGCCAGCGATGATCCAACGGCAAAAAGCTGGCTGCTACAGGCGGCGATGCGGCATCCGGATTTTGACTGGACAGCACGCTGTGCAGATGACTGGCAGAAACGCCCAGCCGACTTACCAGCAACACGCTACATGAAAAAGGCCGAAAATGAAGCACGGCGCCCAGCTTGGTTTATCTTTAGACGGTGCGCGTTACGGCAGGCCTGATAGAATCACTGGTTACAAAGTGGCTATCATATGGGACTTATCATATGGCACTTGTCATATGACGCGTTACGCTATATAGATATCTCAAAATCAGCTGTCGCATAGATAGTGAGCCGCGGGCTCACTTTTTTATTGGCTGATATGTAGATCGATTGGATCAATAGCGAGATCAGCTTGGTAGAGACAAAAGTAAGCAAGATAATCGAAGCAGCGGTTGAAGACCTAGGTTTTCAGCTAGTTCGGGTATTGTTTATGGGCGGTAATTCGGGCCGTAACCAGCTACAGATCATGGCCGAGCCAGTTGACGAACGCGAGATGACAGTCGAGGATTGTAAAAAGCTGAGCCGCCATATCGCGGCCTTGCTTGACGTTGAAGATCCAATTTCCAGTGCCTATGTGCTGGAGGTCAGCTCTCCTGGTATTGACCGGCCGCTGACTAAAATCGAAGATTATGAAAGATTTGAAGGTGAGTTAGCCAAAATAAATCTGCGGATGATGCGTGATGGCAGGCGTCGCTTTAATGGCCGTCTGAATGGCTTTGACGATGAAGGCAAAATCATTTTGGAAACAACATTCGGGCGCTTTGCATTTGCATTTGACGACATAGATTCAGCACGTATCGACCCAGCAGAAATTCTGGCGATGCCAAGTAAAGATCAAGTAAAGAGCAAATAAAGATAAATAGTAACTATCATAATCGGGGTCATGACAATGTCATCACATCCCTTAACAGCAAACAACCAAGCCGTTCTTGAACTTAGACAAGGGCTTGAAACATATAAGTCGAGACGATAATGGATACATCATCAATTCCGGGTATGGAACTCATTCAGGTCGCCGATGTGGTGGCGCGTGAAAAATCGATCGATCGCGAAGAAGTCATGCTCGCGATGGAAGAAGCGATTCAAAAAGCAGGCCGTGCCAAATATGGTCTGGAACGTGATATCCGGGCCATGATCGATCGCAAATCAGGCGCGATCCGGTTGGAACGCTGGATGGAAGTTGTCGAAGAGGTCGAAGATGATGAAACCCAGATAAGTGTTGCCGAAGGTGCCAAACTGACCCCCGCAGTGGGTCTTGGTGAATTTACCAGGCAATCATTACCGCCAATCGAATTTGGCCGGATTGCCGCACAGACAGCCAAGCAGGTGATTTCGCAAAAAGTGCGTGATGCTGAACGCGCACGTCAGTTCGAAGAATATAAAGACCGCGTTGGTGAGATCGTTGTTGGCACAATCAAACGCGCTGAAAGCTATTCGATCACTGTCGATCTGGGCCGTGCCGAAGCGGTGATTCGCCGTGAAGAAATGATTCCGCGTGAAAATCTGCGCCAAGGCGATCGCGTGCGCGCCTATATCATCGATGTGCGTGAAGAACAGCGTGGCCCGCAAATCTTTCTATCGCGTGCTTGTAATGAATTCATGGCCAAGCTGTTCACGCAGGAAGTGCCCGAAATCTATGATGGCATCATCGAAATCAAAGGAGTGGCACGTGAAGCTGGTAGCCGCGCTAAAATTTCGGTTCTGTCGAATGACCCCGGCATTGATCCGGTTGGTGCCTGTGTGGGTATGCGCGGTAGTCGTGTGCAAGCGGTTGTTGGCGAATTGCAAGGCGAGAAAGTGGAAATCATCCCTTATAATGATGACCCTGCCGCCTTTGTCGTAAATGCGCTGGCACCAGCCGAAGTTGCCAAGGTGGTGATGGATGAGGTGGCTGGCCGTATGGAAGTTGTGGTACCTGACGATCAGCTTAGCCTTGCGATTGGCCGTCGTGGACAGAATGTACGCCTCGCCTCGCAATTGTCAGGCTGGTATATTGATATTCTGACTGAAGCCGAAGAATCGGAACGCCGCCAAGAAGAATTCCGTACGCGTTCGACTGGCTTTATCGAAGCATTGAACATCGATGATGTGATCGCGCATCTGCTGGTGGCAGAAGGCTTTGTTCTGCCGGAAGAAATTGCTGAAAGCACAATCGAGGAACTGGCTAATATTCAGGGCTTTGACGAAGATATCGCCACCGAATTGCAAAATCGTGCGGTTGATTACGTCGAGCGTGAAACAACCAGAATCAATGAAGCCCTTGATAAGTTAAAAGTGGCTGACGATCTGCGTGCTTTTGAATATATCAGTCTGGCTATGTTGTTGTCGCTTGCCGAGAATAATATTCTTACCCTTGATGATCTAGCTGACCTTGATAATGAGGAATTGGTCAGCCTATTGGGAGAACATGGCCTGAGTGATGATGCCGAAGCAGGTGATATCATCATGGCAGCACGAGCACATTGGTTTGATGATGAAGATGATCAAGCCCCAAATGCAACAGATAGTGATACACCCGATACAGACACACCCGACACAGAGGCAGAAGCAGGTGAAATATCTGCTGATGCATCTGATAGTTAGATCATGTTGGGACTGGCCTCATGGTTACGCGCACCTGCATCGCAACGGGACAAACACTTCCCACCAACAGTCTGATTCGCTTTGTTGCGAGTCCGGATGGGGTCGCTGTTGCCGATCTTGCCGAACGCTTGCCTGGTCGAGGGGCGTGGGTTATGGCCGATGCGGCCAGCATTTTGAAAGCTGATAGTAAAGGCCATTTCAAGCGTGCGCTTGGCGTGGGTCTGGCCGATGATGTCGACGTCATGAGTCATATCATGTCGATGTTGCGCAGTCGCATATTGTCATTGCTAGCGATGGCGCGGCGATCTGGCATTGCCTTTGCCGGCGCAGGAAAATTGCTTGTAGATGGCTCTTTTGATGCGCTTTTGGCAGCTCAGGATGCGTCTGAACGCGAATGTAAAAAGCTTGAAAATAAGCTTGGCGTCAGCTGGGTCAGTCAGACATTGACTGCCGAGGAACTAGGCCAAATTTTCGGACGAGACAGTATTGCCTATGTTGGGCTTCGGGGTGCAGCCGCGCGTGGCGGGGCAGCATTGATTGATAATTTGCATGACGAGATCATGCGTTTAGACGGGTTTTATGGTGCTACGGGTTGTCAGAACTAGCCTGACAGGTGTATCACCTAGCCATGTTTGCGAATTGTGGCTTGCCTCATTGGTATAGACATAGATTCGGTGAAAGGGTCAGAAATGAGCGACGAGAGTGGCAAAACAAAGAAACTGAGTTTGTCCAGCGGCAAGTTAACACTGGGTAACTTGGATGCGGGCAAAATGCGGACAGGCCCCTCAGTGACTGGACGCAAAACGGTTCAGGTTGAAGTGCGCCGTAAACGCGCACCTGCCGCGCCATCGCGCACTGGCCAGCCTAGCGCCGAGGCCGTGACCCCATCAGCAACGCCCGAAACACCAGCGTTGAGTGAAGCACCGGTGGCAACGCCTGCAACTCCAGCGGCAGCCGATGATAAGCTAACCGCACAAGAACGCGCCGCTCGTGTGCGCGCCCTGCAGGAAGGGATGAAGAAGCCAACCCCGTCCGCAGAGGGAGATGATGCCGCGTCAGTCGGCGTCGAAAATAATGCGCCAGATGAAGCACTCGTTGCCGAAGCCGAAATTGCTGCCGCCCCTGCCCCCGATCCAGAAGTGCCGCTTGACCCGGTTGAAGCGCGCCGTGCTGCCGAATTGGCTGAACTTCGCGAAATCGAGGCTGGTGAAGAAGAGCGCCGATCTTTTGAAGCCAAAAAACACGCCGATACGCAAGCCCGTCGCCAAGAGGTGCCAGAGCGCAGTCCGTCTCCGTCTCCCTCCTTGCCGCAAATGCCAGATCCGATTGGTGAAGCCCAGCAACGCCGCCGCAAGGCCGCCGATGAAATGGCACCTCGCCGTCCGGGGGCTTCGCGCCGAGATACGAATAACCGCCGTCAATCAGGCAAGATGACAATAAATCAGGCGCTTTCTGGTGATGAAAGCCGTCGTCAGCGTTCGCTAGCGTCGGTCAAACGACAACGCGAAAAAGCGCGGATGCGCGAAGAACAGCCCCAGGTCAAACAGGTCAGGGATGTGATCATTCCAGATACGATCAGTGTCAGCGAGCTGGCCAATCGTATGGCCGAACGAACGGCTGATGTGGTGAAGGAATTGATGAAGCTGGGCATTATGGCCACCGCAACGCAGACAATCGACGGTGAAACAGCCGAACTGGTTGTGGGTGAATTTGGACATAAAGTGCAACGTGTATCGGAATCGGATATTGAAATTGGCCTTACAGGTGATGACGATGCCGAAGACAACCTAAAGCCCCGTCCCCCTGTGGTGACGGTTATGGGTCATGTGGATCATGGTAAAACCAGTTTGCTTGATGCGATCCGCCGTACCGATGTAGCGGCTGGGGAATCAGGCGGCATTACTCAGCATATCGGTGCCTATCAAATCACCACAGCGAACAAGAATGTGATTACCTTTATAGATACGCCTGGCCACGAAGCCTTTACCGAAATGCGCTCGCGTGGGGCGAATATTACCGATATTGTCGTGCTGGTTGTAGCCGCCGATGACTCGGTTATGACACAGACAGTCGAAGCGATTAACCATGCCAAGGCGGCCGGATGCCCAGTTATTGTCGCGGTCAATAAATGTGACAAGCCGGAAGCTGATCCGCAACGTGTGCGTAATGACCTATTGCAGCAGGAAATCGTAACCGAAGATTTTGGTGGTGATGTGCTGTGTGTTGATGTTTCGGCACATACCGGACTTGGCCTTGATAAGCTTGAAGAAGCGATCATGCTGCAATCCGAGCTTCTGGAATTACGCGCCAATCCGGATCGTAATGCCGATGGTGTCGTGATCGAGTCGAAAGTCGAACGTGGCCGTGGTTCGGTTGCCACCTTGCTGGTGCAACGTGGTACGTTGCGACAGGGCGATATTTTTGTCATTGGTGCGGAAAGCGGCCGGGTTCGTGCCTTGCTTGATGATCGTGGACAAAAGCTGAACGAGGCGGGGCCTGGCCAGCCTGTTGAAATTCTGGGTTTGAATGGCACGCCGAGGGCGGGCGATAATTGTGTTGTTGTCGAAACCGAAGCGCGGGCACGTGAAATTGCTGAATATCGGACACGCCGCAATAAGGATCATGATGCCGCCCGCGGTGCGCGTGGTTCGGTCGAACAGATGCTGTCGGCGATTGCTGCCGGTGAAGCCGAAGAATTGCCTGTCGTCATCAAGACCGACGTGCATGGATCACTGGAAGCGATACGTGTTGCGCTTGAAAAGCTGGGCACTGAACAAGTCAAGGTACGGATGCTGTCATCAGGCGTTGGCGCGCTAAGCGAGTCGGATATCAGCCTTGCCGCGGCATCAAATGCGATTGTGATTGGCTTTAATGTGCGGGCGATTCCGCAAGCACGTGATCTGGCCAAGCGCGATGGTGTTGAAATCCGCTATCATTCGATCATTTATGAACTAATCGATGAAGTGAAAGCGGCGATGGGCGGCTTGCTGAGCCCGGATACCCAAGAGGACTTTATCGGCTATGCTGAAATCAGGCAGGTATTTGGCGTGTCAAAAGTCGGCAAGGTGGCTGGTTGTATGGTGACCGAAGGCGTCATCAAACGTGGCTGTAAGGTACGTTTGCTGCGCGATAATGTCGTGATCCATGAGGGTGCGTTAAAGACATTGAAACGCTTTAAGGACGAGGTCAAAGAAGTCCGTGAAGGGTTTGAATGTGGTATGGGCTTTGAAAATTATTCGGACATACAGGAAAAAGACATGATCGAATGTTTCGAAATCCGTGAGATAGCCCGAACTCTCGACTAGTCTTGTTATATATCATCGGCCTTTGGGCTCGTCTTTGGGCCCTTCTGGCTACATGTTTGGCCGGTATTTCGGAATCAGGATTACCAAGCCAACGGGTCAATGATGGTAGCCAAATCGATAGATGGTGCTGTGTGAAAGGAAGTTGTTATGTCATCAAAGCCACGCAACAGCCAAAACGCAAAGGGGCCAAGCCAGCGCCAGTTACGTGTTGGGGAAACCTTGCGACATGCGCTGTCGGATATTCTGTTTCGGGAAGATTTCTTTGATCCCGATCTGGAAAATGTGTCGATCACCATTTCTGAAATTTCGATTAGCCCCGATCTGAGCAATGCGCGTGTCTATACGATGCCGCTTGGCGGGGTGAATGTCGAAGTTGTTCTGCCTGCATTGAACCGGCTAGCGCCTAAAATTCAAAGTATGGTGGCGCAACGTGTGCATTTGCGCCGTGCGCCGCGGTTAAAATTTCTGCTTGATGAAAGTTTTGAAAATGCGGCGCGGATGAATGTTCTGTTTAACGCCCTGCATCAGGATAAATAAGGATGCCGCGCAAAAATGGCCAGCCGGTGCATGGCTGGGTAAATCTGGACAAGCCTGTGGGGGTCAGCTCGGCCAAGGCGGTGGCGATTGTGCGGCGTGTGTTTAATGCTGCCAAAGCCGGACATGGCGGCACGCTTGATCCGTTGGCAAGTGGGGTGCTGCCGATCGCGCTGGGGGAAGCCACAAAGACGGTGGCATTCGCCATGGGCAGTCACAAGTCTTATGAGTTCACACTGGCATGGGGTGTTGAAACCAGCACCGATGATAGTGAAGGCAGTGTCACACAACGATCCGAAAAACGCCCAAGCGAGGCTGAAGTCAATGCCGTGCTAGGGCAATTTACCGGCCATATCGAACAGGTGCCGCCAGCTTATTCGGCGATCAAGGTTGATGGGCAACGGGCTTATAAACTGGCACGCAAGGCCGATGCCGATGATGACGCGCCTGCGGTGAAGCTGGCCCCTCGCCCGATTTTTATCGAAACATGCCAGTTACTATCGCATGATGAAAGCTATGCGCGGTTTTTTGTGGCCTGTGGCAAAGGTGCCTATATCCGGTCGATGGCACGCGATATTGGCCGTGCGGTGGGCAGTGCGGCGCATGTTACTAGCCTGCGCCGCATGTCGGTGGGCAGCTTTCATGCTGATAAGGCGATTTCACTAGATTTTCTGGAAAATCTAGAGCATAGTGCGCCCGCTTTCGAGCATTTACATCCTGTTGTGAGTGCGCTGGACGACATCCCGGCGTTACCCATTTCGGGGGATGAGGCATCCTTGCTTCGTCATGGCCAAACCCTTGGCGCGTTGAGTCAGTCCGCACAATTGCGGTTCGCTGGCCTAGCTGGGGGGCAAACCGGCATTGCCATGCATGGCGATATACCGGTGGCGCTGGTGGCGATCAAAGCAGGGGCTGTATGCCCTGTCCGTGTTTTAAACCTATAAAACCATAGGAGGTTTTGATGTCGATTACGAATGAACGCAAAGCTGAACTTATTAACGAATTCGGCAAAAATGATAAAGATTCTGGATCATCTGCTGTGCAGGTCGCGATTTTGTCCGAGCGCATCCGCAACCTGACCGAGCATCTCAAGACGCATAAAAAGGACTTTGGTTCACGCCGTGGTCTGTTGTCGATGGTTGGCCAGCGTCGTAGCTTGCTTGATTATATCAAAGCAGGTGATATGGCGGCTTATAAGGCGCTGATCGAAAAACTAGGCCTGCGCCGCTAGTAGCTTAATGACATACGACTATGACGCTGATCTAATTGGCGCGCATAGACCGAACGAAGTGAAACCGCTATCCCGTCTGGATGGCGGTTTGTCTTTGTAATTCTATTTGCTTTTTGGCTTATGACATGTCAAAAGGTGCCTACGAAAAAGGAAAAACATAAATCAGGCACAAGATAAGACCGTGGGTGCCTTTTACCATGTTGGCCTTTTACCATGTTGGCTTTTTGCCATGGTGGTGGGGTCGTCACATTTGGTGCATGGCAGATACTTAAATCCCCACATTCCCCTTTTCTGACTGACCTTTTTCTGGGTGGTGTTTCTGGCTGGCTTTGGCCTAACGGGTCTTCGCTTGAACAGATTAAGCCGTGGTGTCTGATTACGAACGTACGAGAGAGATATATCTAAATGTTTAAAATATTCCGTAAAGAATTGGATTGGGGCGGCACGCCACTGGTATTGGAATCCGGAAAAGTCGCCCGTCAAGCTGATGGTGCCGTTATGGTTACCCTTGGCGAAACAACAGTTTTATGTACGGCAGTTGCCGCACAGCAAGCAAAGCCAGGCCAGGATTTCTTTCCGCTGACTGTTAATTATCAGGAAAAAGCCTTTGCCGCTGGTAAAATCCCAGGCGGCTTTTTCAAACGCGAAGGTCGCCCATCAGAAAATGAAACACTTGTGTGTCGTCTGATTGATCGCCCTATCCGCCCACTATTTCCAAAATCATTCAAATGCGAAACACAGGTCATCTGTACGGTGCTGGCGCATGATATGGAAAACAACCCGGACATTGCCGCCATGATTGGCGCTTCGGCTGCTTTGACCTTGTCAGGTGTGCCGTTCTTTGGCCCGATTGCTGGTGCCCGTATTGGCTGGATTAATGACGAATATGTGCTGAACCCAACAGTTGAGCAGATGGACGAAAGCGATCTTGATCTGGTGATGGCTGGAACGATTGAAGGCGTGCTGATGGTTGAATCTGAAGCACAAGAACTGTCAGAAGAGATTATGCTTGGCGCGGTGAATTTCGGTCATGATGCGATCAAGCCGGTGATTGAAGCGATCATCGATCTTGCCGAATCATGTGCTAAAGAACCACGTGATCTGCCTGAAGAGCCAGCTGAAACCAGCACCATCAGTGATATTCTGAAAGAATTTGAAGGGGCATTTGAGGCAGCTTATAAAATAGCTGATAAAGCCGAGCGGCAAGCTGCTGTTGGGGCTGTCCGCACCGAAGCCAAGGATAAAATTGGCGATGAATATGACGCGGTTCTGGTTGGTGGCCTGATTAAAGGGCTGGAAGCCGATGTGGTTCGCGGTGCGATTTTGAAAACCGGTGTACGAATCGATGGCCGTGATACGAAAACTGTGCGGGCGATTGTGTCCGAAGCTGGGTTTCTGCCACGCGCGCATGGATCGGCCTTGTTCACCCGCGGTGAAACACAGGCGATGGTTGTTGCCACGCTTGGCACCGGTCAGGATGAGCAGATCATTGATTCGCTAGTTGGCGAAGGTCGTTCAAATTTCATGCTGCATTATAACTTCCCGCCATATTCGGTTGGTGAAGCTGGTCGCGTTGGATCACCTGGACGTCGTGAAATCGGCCATGGAAAGCTGGCATGGCGGGCGATCCGTCCGTTGTTGCCAACCAAGGACGCGTTTCCTTATACCGTGCGTCTAGTATCCGAGATCACTGAGTCAAACGGTTCGTCATCAATGGCGACTGTCTGTGGTGGATCGCTGGCATTGATGGATGCTGGGGTGCCATTGGCACGTCCGGTTGCGGGTATCGCGATGGGTCTGATCAAGGAAGGTGACGATTTTGCCGTGCTGTCTGATATTCTGGGTGACGAAGATCACCTTGGTGATATGGACTTTAAGGTAGCAGGATCAGATGCCGGTATCACATCTTTGCAGATGGATATCAAAATCACGTCAATCACGCCTGAGATTATGCAGATCGCATTGGATCAAGCCCGTGATGGCCGTATCCATATTCTTGACGAAATGTCAAAAGCGCTGAATTCGGCACGTGAAGTGTTGGCTGACAGTGCGCCGAAAATCACCACCCTGAACATTCCGGTTGACAAGATTCGCGATATTATCGGCCCTGGTGGCAAGATTATTCGTGAAATCTGTGAAACTACCGGTGCCAAAATCGATATCGAAGATGATGGTACGGTCAAGGTGGCGGCGGTTACGGGGGCTTCAGGCGAAGCCGCTGTGGCACGGATTCGTGATATCGTTGCCGAGCCTGAGCTGGGCGTGATCTATGACGGTAAGGTTGTAAAGACAGTTGATTTCGGTGCCTTTGTCAATTTCCTAGGTGCCAAGGACGGTCTGGTTCATATTTCTGAACTGCAAAATGGTCGTACCGAAAAGACCACCGACATCTGTAAAGATGGTGATATTGTCAAGGTCAAGGTCATCGGTTTTGATGATCGTGGCAAGGTCAAGCTATCCATGAAGCGTGTCGATCAAGAGACCGGTGCTGATTTGGAAGCGGCCACGGCTGATGCCGAAGGTGATGCGGCTGAATAAAGCCAACTGACATGCACAAATTTAACCGTAAAGGCGGGGGGCGATCCCCGCCTTTTTCTATGGCTTAGGACGAGATGTGATATAAGGTGGCTTATATTGGGATAGGTAGTCTGGTATTGGGATAGGTAGTCTGGATAATATAGGTAGGGATTGAACAGCTTTTGTCTGGCCAGTTATCACAAGATAGACGTTCACAGGATAGGCGGATGATGACAAGAAAACGTAAGATTCTGGTTACGGGCGGGGCTGGTTATATCGGCAGCCATATGGTGCTGGCGTTACTTGATGCTGGTCATGACGTGGTCATTTTGGATAATTTTTCCACCGGACATGAACGGCTGGTGCCTGTAGGCGCGACGGTGGTGCGCGGTGATGTTGGCGATAGGAAAGTGACGGATGCCCTGTTTGCGGCGCATGATTTTGACGCAGTTGCACATTTTGCAGCCTCGATTGTCGTGCCAGAGTCGGTGGTCGATCCGTTGAAATATTACATCAATAACACGCTGAATACGGCGCATCTGATCGCGGCCTGTGTCAAGGCCGGGATCTCGCGTTTCATTTTTTCGTCTACTGCTGCGGTCTATGGCAAACAGGATCTAAAGCCGATAGATGAGTCGGTGCATCTAGCGCCGGATAACCCCTATGGAGCATCCAAATTAATGTCAGAAACGATCTTGCGCGATACCGCCAAAGCGCATGATCTATCCTATGTGGTGTTGCGCTATTTCAATGTCGCGGGGGCTGATCCGGCAGGACGGTCTGGGCAATTGTCAAAACCAGCAACACATCTGATCAAGATTGCAGGTGAGTTGGTATGTGGCAAACGCGATGCGATGCAGATTTTTGGCACTGATTACGACACGCCGGATGGCACCTGTATTCGCGATTATATCCATATCACTGATCTGATCGGGGCGCATATGGTGGCGTTGGATCATCTTATGAATGGCGGCACGCCAGTGATCGCAAATTGCGGTTATGGCACGGGTGCTTCGGTGCGTGATGTGCTGGCGTCGGTGATACGGGTATCGGGGTCGAATCTGAATGTCACCGAAGCCCCAAGGCGGGCTGGCGACACGCCCTATCTAGTTGCGGATTCAAGCCTGCTGAAACGCACACTTGGCTGGGTGCCCAAACATGATGATCTGGATGCGATTGTAAAAAGCGCGCTCGATTGGGAGCGTAAATGTCCTGACTGATCAGACTTCGGGCGGCACGCCTACATGATTAAAGCCGCCATCGACATAATGTATCTCGCCCGTAACGCCGGATGATAAGTCAGATACCAGATAGAGGCCAGACCGCCCAACTTCATGGATGTCAGGATTACGGCCAAGCGGCGCGTTTTCTTCAGAATGACGATAGATATGACGTGCGCCGGTGATCGCGGCTCCGGCCAGCGTTTTCATGGGGCCAGCAGACAGCCCGTTGACACGGATATTCTGGCCGCCAAGATCAACCGCCAGATAACGTACCGAACTTTCAAGCGCGGCTTTGGCAACACCCATCACATTGTAGTTCGGGGTGATGCGCTGGGCACCGATATAGCTTAAGGTGACAAGCGATCCACCAGCCGGCATCATGTGACGCGCGGCCTGTGCCGCTTCGGTAAAGGAAAAGGCCGATATCATCATCGTATCGGCAAAGTTCTGGCGGCTGGTATCCATATAGCGGCCTTTGAGCTCATTCTTGTCGGAAAAGGCCAGCGCATGGATAACGAAATCAATCGAAGACCAGGTTTTTGACAAGCTTTCAAAACATGACGCCACCGCACCTTCATGCGCGACATCGCATTCCAGCAACAGATCTGAACCAATCGATTCAGCAAGTGGACGCAAGCGTTTGCCAAAGCCCTCCATCTGATAGGAAAAAGCAAGCTCGGCGCCTTGATTGGCGGCGGCGGCGGCAATACCCCAGGCAATCGAGCGTTCATTGGCAACGCCCATGATCAGGCCGCGCTTGCCAGCCAAAAGTGACCCCGGTGCCATCGCAGCTGTATCGGCTGTATCACTCATATCAGACTTTCCGCAAAGCCAAGGTCGCGTTGGTGCCGCCAAAGCCGAATGAATTCGACAAGGCCAGCTTGATATCAACATTATCCATGCGGGTTGACGGTACCGGAATATCCCCAATCGCCGGATCAGGATTATCGATATTGGCTGATGCGGCGATAAAGCCATTCTGCATCATGATCATCGTATAGATTGCTTCTTGAACGCCGGTGGCGCCAAGCGAATGACCAGTCAGCGATTTTGTCGAGGTGACCACTGGCAGATAGCCACGCGGACCAAACACTTCGCGCACCGCGTCAAGCTCCTTGGCATCGCCAACCGGTGTCGAGGTGCCATGCGCATTGATATAGTCAACCTTGTCATCAAGTTTGTTACCATCGAATCCGTCCAGCGCAAGCTGCATACAGCGCACCGCCCCTTCGCCTGATGGAGCGACCATGTCATGCCCATCCGAATTGGCACCATAGCCAACAAGTTCGGCATAGATTTTGGCACCACGTGCGACCGCGCGATCCATATCTTCAAGCACAACCATGCCACCACCGCCCGCAATGACAAAGCCGTCACGATCCGAATCATAGGCACGCGACGCTTTTTCCGGTGCGTCATTATATTTTGAGGACATCGCGCCCATAGCGTCAAATAATACGGATAATGTCCAATGTAGTTCTTCGCCGCCGCCAGCAAAGACAATGTCCTGACTGCCGCTGCGGATCGCATCGGCGCCCGAAGTGATACAATGGGCCGAGGTCGAACAAGCCGAGGTGATCGAATAGTTCAACCCCTTGATTTTGAAAAAGGTCGCGATACAGGCCGATACGGTCGATGACATACAGCGCGGCACCATATAGGGGCCAACGCGCTTGGGGCTTTTTTCACGAGTTGTATCAAAGGCGGTTAGCATATTGGCCGTTGATGGCCCGCCAGACCCCGCAATCAGACCTGTGCGCGGGTTCGATACATCATCTTCACCAAGGCCGGAATCGGCAATCGCCTGTTCCATCGCCAATACAGCATAGGCCGCGCCCTCGCCCATAAAACGCATCTGTTTGCGGTCAATATGTTCGGCCACATCCATTTTGACGGTGCCATGCACCTGACTGCGAAAGCCAAGCTCGGTATATTCGGGGGCGGCGACAATGCCTGATGTGCCTGACCGCAGGGATTCGGTGACTTCGGCAACGTTATTGCCAATCGATGACACAATGCCAATTCCGGTGATCGCAACGCGGCGCATATTAGGCTCCTTCTGGCTGGAATAAGCCAACTCTGATGTCATTGGCTTCAAAAACAACGTCGCCATCACATAATACTTTGCCGTCGGCGATGCCCATAACAAGACGGCGCATGATGACACGTTTCATATCAAGGCGAAAAGTTACCAGCTTGTTGCTGGGCAGAATCTGGCCGGTAAATTTGACTTCGCCAACCGAAAGCGCACGGCCACGGCCAAGGCCACCTGACCAGCCGAGGAAAAAGCCAACAAGCTGCCATAGGGCATCCATGCCAAGGCATCCAGGCATAACCGGATCGCCTTCGAAATGGCATGGGAAAAACCATAAATCGGGATTGATATCAAATTCAGCATCAATCTGGCCTTTGCCAAAATCGCCACCTTCAGCATCAATGCGTGTAATCCGATCACACATCAGCATCGGCGGCAACGGCAATTGCGGATTGCCAGGCCCAAACATTTCGCCTTTTGCACAGCTTATAAGCTCGTCATAGGTGAATGAATTCTGATTGCTTGGTGACATGTTAACTTCCTCTTATAAGAATGCCGGAGATGCTGGTGACTTTGCGCGCCGGACTATTTACCCACCCTATTTATAGGCCAAAACAAGCCTAGCTATGCCTTTATTAACAGGCTTAAGAAAGCACGAAATTAGCCTTAAAGCCAAGGTAATATTGACAAAATATTTAGGAGCGTTCATTTTCAGTTCAAATGGTTGATAAAAATTCAAATGCACTTGCGCGTCTGGCAGGCAAAGACGCTAATAAGCACCATGATGATCCCAAGGGTGATCCCAAGGGTAATCAGGGTCAGGATATGGCGACGCGTCTTCGTGCCGTGGGGCTACGCCCAACACGTCAGCGCATTGCGATCGCCGCCCTGTTGCTTGATGGTCGCCATCGGCATGTGTCCCCCGAACAGCTGACCGCCGAAATTGCCAAGGCCGGAACGCATGTTGCTGGCGGCACGGTCTATAATACGCTGAACCAATTCACCGAGGCTGGGTTGCTTCGTCGCATTACGCTGCATAACGAGCATAGTATTTTTGATACGAATGTTGATCATCATCATCATTTCTATGATGCTGATAATGACCAGTTGACCGATATTGCGACGGATGATGTGATATTGGCGCAATTACCGCAAGCGCCCGACGGGCATAAAATTGCGTCTGTTGATGTGGTTATCAGCATCACCAGCAAATAGACTTGCCATGAGCAGGTGGTGCCGATGCCAAACGCATCCAAGCCTAGAACAATCCAAGCCCGGAAGAATTCAAGTAAGGTTTATTTATATTCGTTCTAAACAGGCTTGACCTTACCTGTCTGGCCTCATATCTTCTTTATAATCGTTCTAAAGACATAATATGAAATAATCTGTACTTTATTAAATGTATGGTTTCTTTAGCCTGATTATCACGTGATACTTTGACATATACCAACTTGTACATATACCAACCTATCGGAGAGACAAATGGACGGCGAAAGCAAATGCCCGGTAATGCACGGACCTCTATCAAACGCAACAGCGGGCGGCACATCTAACCGCGATTGGTGGCCGAACGCGCTCAATCTCAATATTCTGCATCAGCATTCGCCAGCATCCAATCCGATGGGTGCGGATTTTGACTATGCCGCTGAATTCAAGAAGCTTGATTATAAAGCGCTGAAACAAGATCTGAACGATCTGATGACTGATTCACAAGATTGGTGGCCAGCCGATTACGGACATTATGGCCCCTTCTTTATCCGCATGACATGGCATGCTGCGGGCACCTATAGAACTGGTGATGGCCGTGGCGGCGGCGGTACAGGCGCTCAGCGTTTTGCGCCGCTTAATAGCTGGCCGGATAATGGTAACCTTGATAAAGCACGCCGCCTTCTTTGGCCGATCAAACAGAAATATGGCAAGCAGCTTAGCTGGGCCGACCTTCTGATTCTGGCAGGTAACGTTGCGATTGAATCGATGGGTGGAAAGACCTTTGGTTATAGTGGCGGTCGTCCTGATATCTGGGCACCGGAAGAAGATATCTATTGGGGTCTTGAAGCTGACTGGCTGGCGAATGAACGTTATTCGGGTGATCGCGAGCTGGCGAACCCTCTAGCGGCTGTGCAGATGGGTCTTATCTATGTGAATCCGGAAGGGCCTGACGGCAATCCCGATCCATTGGCAAGTGCCAGAGATATCCGCGAAACATTTGGCCGCATGGCGATGAATGATGAAGAAACCGTCGCTTTGACCGCTGGTGGTCATACATTTGGTAAAGCACATGGTGCTGGCGATGCTGCGCTTGTTGGCGTTGAACCAGAAGGTGCCCCGATCGAAGAGATGGGCTTTGGCTGGAAAAATGCGCATGGCAAAGGCAAAGGTCGTGACACCATCACCAGTGGTATCGAAGGTGCCTGGACGGCGAATCCAACACAGTGGGATAATGGCTATTTTGATCTGTTGCTTGGCTATGAGTGGAAGTTGGTAAAAAGCCCAGCTGGCGCGCATATCTGGCATGCGATCGATCAGAAAGAGGAAGATATGGCACCTGATGCCGAAGATTCCGCATTGCGTGTACCGACTATGATGACAACAGCCGATATGGCGATGCGTGAAGATCCTAGCTATCGCGAAATCTCTGAGCGGTTCCATAAAAATCCGGATCAATTCGCCGATGCCTTTGCCCGTGCTTGGTTCAAATTGCTGCATCGTGACATGGGCCCGCGTTCCCGCTATGTGGGACCGGAAGTGCCTGAAGAAGAGCTGATCTGGCAGGATCCTGTCCCCGCTGGCAATAGCAGCTATGACGTTGAGGCAGTGAAAGCCCGGATCGCTGATAGTGGTCTGAGCGTTCAGGAAATGGTTGAAACCGCCTGGGCCAGTGCCTCGACCTATCGCGGCACTGACATGCGCGGCGGTGCCAATGGTGCCCGCATTCGTCTGGCCCCACAAAAGGACTGGGAGGTCAATAAGCCAGACCAGCTTGGGCGTGTGCTGGATGTATTGTCCGCTATTGCCGCCGATACAGGGGCATCAATTGCCGATGTGATTGTGCTGGCTGGAAATGTCGGTATCGAGCAGGCATCGGGTGCCAAGGTTGGCTTTAAGCCAGGGCGTGGTGATGCCACGCAAGAGCAAACCGATATTGAGTCATTTTCGGTGCTTGAGCCGGATGCTGATGGATTCCGTAACTATCAGAAAACAGACTTCACGTTCAGCCCCGAAGAAATGCTGCTTGATAAAGCTCATCTGCTGGGTCTGACAGCGCCGGAAATGACGGTACTTGTCGGCGGTATGCGCGCGCTTGGCATCAGTGCCAATGGACATGGCGTGTTTACCAAAACGCCAGGCAAGCTAAGCAATGACTTTTTCAAAACATTGCTTGATATGCGTGTAGAATGGAAGCCAACCGGCAGCAATAGCTATGAAGCCACAGACCGCATTAGCGGCGAAAAGGTAAGAACAGCAAGCCGCGTTGATCTGGTCTTCGGATCTAATTCCCAGCTTCGTGCGCTTGCCGAAGTCTATGCCGCAGATGATGCTGATAACAGCTTTGTGGCTGACTTTATCGCGGCCTGGGAAAAGGTCATGAATAACGACCGTTTTGATCTAGCCTAGATAGCGGGATCTGACATTATACTATGGACGGCCTAGTCGATGACTTCGCCGTCCATAATGCCCCAGATTGTATCGCGGGGCACCCAGCCGGTGATATCGCCATGGGCAACTCGGCACCATTGTTTCGGACATGTTTCAAGATCAAAAAGCGCGCCACGTTCGGCGACAGCGATGACGCGTGCCTCTTGATTGCCCTCGGCGCGTATTTTTATCACACCCTTGGTGACAAAGGCATTGCGTTTCAGATCCAGTAATGACCCGCGCATCCATCCGGATGTGCCTTCATGATCAACAATTTTGCGCCATACACCAAATTCAGCATCGACAAGAACCGGCAGGCCAAGGCGGCGATATTGCCATAAAACGGGATACTCACTGCCTGGTCCGGCGCGCAAATTTGCCTTTTCAAATTTTATCGCCACAAAGCGTGGCACCGGATGGCCACTGCCGCGCACGGTGAGCTTGGCTTCTTGCGCTGTGGCTGTGGATAGAGGCATAGCTAGCCCCAGCATGCCCGCTAGCATGAGAACACAAAGTATAGGGAGGTGAACAAGAAGTTTTGTCATGAAACAATAGTTCTGCTAGTTTAGGTTAATATATGATGTTAATAGCCAAAGATTGTGTTGCGACGTCTAAAGATATTAGACCAGTTTAGTAATGTTACCAACCACGCTATCACGTAATAGTGTGCCAGAGGGTTTAAAATGAGTCAAAAGAAACCAAAAGTTGTTTTGACCCGCAAGTTGCCTGATTCGATTGAAACCCGTATGCGGGAATTATTTGACACAACATTAAATGACACTGATGTGGCGTTGAGCCATGATGCGTTGATCGAAGCGGTAAAAACTGCCGATGTGCTGGTGCCGACGGTGACGGATAAGATCGATGCTGATTTGATTGCCTATGCTGGTGAACAGCTGCGCTTGATTGCCTCTTTTGGCACCGGTGTTGACCATATCGATCTGGCGGCGGCAAAATCACGTGGCATTACGGTTACCAATACGCCTGGCGTGCTAACCGAAGATACCGCCGATATGGTGATGGCATTGATACTGGCAGTGCCGCGCCGGATTGCCGAAGGTGATGCGCTGGCGCGTTCGGGCAAATGGCATGGCTGGTCGCCTACCGGCATGCTGGGTCACCGGATCAATGGCAAACGCCTTGGTATTATCGGCATGGGTCGGATTGGCGAAGCGGTCGCGCGCCGCGCCCGTGGTTTCGGCCTGTCAATCCATTATCATAATCGCAAGCCCGTGCATCCCGAAACCGAAACCGAATTGGAAGCGACATATTGGGACTCGCTTGATCAGATGCTCTCGCGTGTCGATATTGTCTCGGTGAACTGCCCGCATACACCCGCCACGCATATGCTGTTATCGCGTGAACGCCTCAGCCGGATGCAGCCATCAGCCTATCTGGTCAATGCGTCGCGTGGCGAAGTGGTTGATGAACAAGCGCTGGCCGAATTGCTCGATGCTGATCATATCGCTGGTGCTGGACTTGATGTATATGCGAATGAGCCGCATATCCCCGAAACCCTGCGCGCCTTGAAAAATGTTGTGCTATTGCCGCATATCGGATCAGCGACAATCGAGGGTCGGCTTGAAATGGGTGATAAGGTCATCATCAATGTGCAGACCTTCTGGGATGGACATTCGCCGCCAGACCGCGTGATCGAGGCGATGCTCTAGGGACAGATGATTTTTAGATTGCGCGCGTGATCATCTTATCAATCTGCGCTTTGCTGCGATTGGATTCCACAGCAGGGGCAATGTGGGTTTTTGGTGGTGGCGATTTCCATCATCCGCATGTCGCGGCCGTCAAACAAAACCAGCTTACCCGTCAGACTTGTGCCAAGCCCAAGGCATAGCTTGATGGTTTCAAGCGCTTGCATCGCCCCAATGACACCGGTGACAGGCCCCAGAATGCCAATTTGTGAACAGCGCGGCGCTTGCCTAGCATCGGGCATCGCCGGAAATACACAACAGAAGCATGGCGAGTCGGCATGGCCATCAAGGCCGCTTTGAAATACCGATATCTGACCTTCAAGCTGGATAGCCCCGCCAAAAACCAAAGGACGCTGCATATGATGACAGGTACGGCCAACAAGCTGGCGCGTGTCTGGATTATCCGAGCAATCGACAATAATGTCATGCGCCTTGATTAAGGTTTCGGCATTATCGGGGTTAAGGCGCGCATCTATATAGGTTGGGGTGATGACCGGATTGAGATTTGTGGCGGCGGCGGCGGCCTGACGGGCTTTGCTAGCACCGATATCAGGCATCGCATAAATGATCTGCCGGTTGAGATCGGTCAAGGCTACCTTGTCATCATCAAGGATCGTAAGCCCGCCAATGCCGGCGGCGGCCAGATAGAGAATGACCGGCGCCCCAAGGCCGCCAGCACCAATGACAAGCACCTTTGCCGCGGCCAGCGTCTGCTGCCCCTGTTCGTCAATCTCTGGCATGATGACCTGACGGGCATAGCGGTGCAGATCGTCGTCATTCAGCATAATCATATCCCCGAAGCATGGATGTGCCTATTTTATTATGTACCCGTTTATTATGTGCCAGTGGAGCCAAAGCCAGCTTTATCCCGCGTCGTGCTATCAAGACTATCCACCTCGCGGATCAAACTTTGTATGACCGGCGCGATCACCATTTGGGCGATACGCATCCCACGTTCAATGATAAAAGCATCCGCCCCTAGATTTATCAAAATGATTTTGATTTCACCGCGATAGTCACTGTCGATTGTACCGGGGGCGTTGGCGACGGTAACGCCAAATTTGGCAGCCAGTCCGGAACGGGGGCGGATTTGGGCTTCATATTGGTTAGGAAGCTGGATGGCAAACCCAGTGGGCACAAGCACCCGGTCACCTGGATCAAGCTGAATAGCGCTATCATTCGCCGCGCAAAGATCAAGCCCCGCCGCGCCATCGCTGGCATAGGCAGGCAACGGGATATTGGCGGCATGGGGCAGGCGGCACAGATCAACATGCAGGCTGGATGTTGGCTGGTCAGATGTTGGCTGGTCAGATGTTGGCTGGTCAGATGTTGGTAAGTTAGGCATCGGTAGGCTCCCTAGTGACAGATGCTGTCAGCGCCGATGTTTGGTGCAGAGTGGTGATCATTGCGGCAACCAGTTTGTCGGCAATGTCGGTCTTGGGCATTTGTGGCCACGCCTCACTGGTGCCATCACGCACCAGCATAATGGTGTTCTTGTCATGCCCGAAAACCAGATCATCGGATAGATCAGTGCCAGTTGACGTTGCCACCAGATTGCCAACAATCCAATCACAATTTTTGGCCACGCGCTTTTGCCGGGCGTTAGCTTCAAGATTTTCGGTTTCGGCGGCAAATCCGATAAGCAGATTGGGGCGCTGTTGATGATGACCAAGGGCAGCCAGAATGTCGGGATTTTTGACCAGATCGAGGCTCATTTTATCAGCTATCTGTTTTTTCATCTTGTGATCTTTTGGTGATTGCGCCCGCCAGTCAGCCACAGCGGCGGCACAAACGGCAATATCGGCAGGCAAAGCGGCCATGCAGGCATCATACATCTGCTGGGCGGTGTCAACGCTAACAAGCTTGACCCCAGGCGGCGGATCGATAGTCACCGGCCCGCTGACCAATGTGACAGTTGCGCCTTGGCGCGCAAGCGCGGCGGCGATCGCATGCCCCTGCTTACCTGATGAGTGATTGGCGATGAAACGCACCGAATCAATTGGCTCGATGGTGGGCCCCGATGTCACAAGCGCATGTTTGCCGGTGAGGGGTAGCTGGCTTATATCTGGCATTTGCGGATCCGGATATAAAAGTGATCGGACATGCGTGACGATATCCTGTGGGGATGATAGGCGCCCCTCACCCTCTTCGCCGCACGCGGTATCTCCGCTATCGGGACCAATGAAGCGGACGCCGCGATGCTTTAGGCGGGCGAGATTTTCGCGTGTTGCCGGATGTGACCACATTGCCGGATTCATGGCCGGTGCCATCATCACCGGTGCTGTTGTTGCCAGCAGAATGGTCGTGGCCAGATCATCGGCAATGCCATTGGCCGCGCGCGCCATCAGATTGGCGGTGGCTGGCACAACAAGCACCAGATCGGTTTCACGAGCAAGGCGGATATGCCCCATCTCGGCTTCGTCAGTGAGCGAAAACAGATCGGTATAGACTTTTTCGCCGGATAAGGCAGATAGGCTGAGAGGGGTAATGAATTGCTGAGCCGAACGTGTCATGATGCCGGTGACATGACAGCCATGATCTTGTAGGCGGCGGGTGAGTTCGAGCGCTTTATAAGCCGCAATACCGCCACCGATAATCAGCGCAATGCGCTTGCCGCGCGCCATAGGCATGACAGTCGATGATCCGGTAGTGGTGCCATGATTATGCAAGCTGAAATGATCGGGTGGGTTTTGCAAGGCCGCCTCAATGATGGCCTGCACACGGCGAGGAAAACAGCCGCGGGCGATATAATTGCTGATCGCGCTGGGCCCGACACCAAGCAATGTCTGCATTGCATGACGCCCGCCTAGCTGGTCAATGACCTGTTCAACATTCATTATATATCTTCACACGGTTATTAATTTTCACAAAATATCACATATTTGTGAATTTGTGAATATTATATAGATATATTACCTATTTGATGTGAAAAATATGAAATTGTAATCCTAATGCCATACAGCGCCGATGGCTAAGACCAAAGCGATCACCGCCACAATACCTGGCCAGCGTGGGGCTTTTACCACCGGTGTTTGATGCTGTCGTTGTTCAAGATCCTGTAGAATTCGAGGCAATCGTGAAGCCACCAGCAAAGCGTCTTCGAGGAATTGTTCGGCGCGTTTGGCAAGTCCGGCCTGATCCTGCATCCAGTTGGCGGCCAGCGGGCGCGACAAAGCCCACATATCGGCATCAGGATTAAGCTGTCGGGCAACGCCTTCGGCCATCATCATGGTTTTTTGCAACAGGTTGAATTGTGGCTGGATCGAAATGTCAAAGCGGGTCGATAATTGCAATATCTGCCCCAGAACGGTGCCCAAGGATACCTCGCCCAGCGCTTTACCCATAACCGGATCGGCAACCGCGCGGATCGATTGCGAGAAATGATGCAATGAAATAGATTCATCCAACATGCCTGCGTCATAATGCAGTTTCGCGACAAGATCATAATCACGGTCAAGCATAGCGCTTAGCAAGCGTGCCAGAAACATACGATCGGTAAAACCAAGATGCCCCATAATACCGAAATCAATCGGCACCAACCGTCCATCAGCGCCAACAAAGATATTGCCTGGGTGCATATCGGCGTGGAAATAGCCATCGCGGAAAACCTGATTGAAGAAACTGGTCGCGGCATATTCGGTTAGTTTGGTGATATTATGTCCAGCCGCTTCCAGTGCCGGAATATCATCGATACGGATACCGTCAATCCATTCAATAATCAACATACGCGGGGTTGAGCGTTCAAGATCAACCCACGGCACGTAAATGCCATCATCGCCTGCCAGATTATCAGCCAGCCGTCCCGCGGCGGCCGCTTCCAGACGTAGATCAAGCTCCATATCCGAAAGCTCGACAAATTGTTCAACGGCAGTGACCAGCTTGAGCCGTTCAAGGCCAGGTGCCAGCCATTGCAGTATCAAGGCCAGTGAGAAAAACAGTGCCGTATCAGCGCGCAACTGACGTTCGATATCAGGGCGTAGTAATTTAACAGCGACCGTCCGGCCATCACGCAATACAGCTTTATGCACCTGGGCAATCGAGGCGGCAGCCACAGCGTGCTTGTCAAAGCTGGTGAAAATATCATCAAGCGACTGGCCGGTTTCACGTTCGACTGACGCGATCGCAATGTGGGCATCAAAAGGTGGCAATCGATCCTGAAGCTGGCTCAGGGCATAGGTCATCTCAGGCCCCATTAGATCAGCGCGGGTCGATAATGCCTGTCCAAATTTGATGAAGCCTGGCCCTAGTCTGGTCAGGGCTTCGGCAAGAGCTGTGCCCGCATCTTGAGTCGCGCTTTGTGAACGCACCAAACGATCCAGTAGTTTACATATGCGCCGAAACCAGCTTGGTAATAAGGTTATACGGGCAATGTGACCCAAAACGCCTGCCCGACCAAGATGCCAGGCAATATGGGGAAGCCGAAACAGCGCGCGCAACATCGACAGAAAACCTATCTGCATTAATCCATCTTCCAGCCAGAGTGAATACAGGCGATATTACCTGTCATGCTTCGAACCCGAATTTGGGCAAAACCAGCATCGGCAAACATATCGGCAAGGACTTCCTTGCGCGGAAACTGTCTTATTGATTCGACCAGATAACGATAGCTTTCGGCATCACCAGCCACCATCTGTCCCATCGTTGGCAAAATAGAAAATGACCAGGCGTCATAAAGTCGCTGCAAGACCGCATTATCAACCTGGGAAAATTCAAGACAAAGAAACCGCCCGCCTGCCTTGAGAACACGATGCGCTTCGGCCAAAGCCGCCGCGCGATCAGTGACATTGCGCAATCCAAAGGCAATGGTCACGAATTCGGCACTGTTATCGGCAAAGGGCAATTGTTCGGCATTGGCATTACACCAGTCGATCTGATGCGCCAAAGGTTTTAGATCGCGCCGTTTCTTGCCGGCCATAAGCATCGATTCATTGATATCGGTGATATGGGCAAAACCACCGCCCGCGCGCAGGAACCGCTGGCTAATATCACCAGTGCCGCCCGCCAGATCGATCAAGGTTTGATGTGGTTGTGGTGCCATCCAGTCGATCATCGCCGCTTTCCATAACCGGTGCACACCGCCACTCATTAAATCATTCATAACGTCATAGCGGTCAGCGACCGAATCAAAAACACCGCGCACCAGTCCAGCCTTTTCTGCTCGGTTTACCTGACGGAAACCGAAATCGATAGGGTCATCGTCTGATTCTGAATGATTCGGATTGTGGGACTCATCAATTGTCATGCTATGTCTTTCTTACGATGCTGGTCTCAATCTGGCCGAATTATGAGCTGGTGGTTAGGTTATAAGCGTGGTTTGTCTCACTATATATATAATATGTATAGCATGGTTGCCATGTTATGAATGAAACAATTATATCCAGATGCGGCCAGATACAGCCAGATGGGAATATACAATATGCCTGAACTGCCCGAAGTGGAAACCGTACGAAGCGCGCTGGCACCGGTGGTCACTGGCCAGCAGGTGACGGCGGTGTATGTTGGCCGCAAGGATTTGCGCTGGCCCTTGCCTGATGCGCTTGACAAGCAGCTGCTTGGATGCCGTTTTGCAGCGCCCACGCGGCGCGGCAAATATGTGCTGATGCCAACTGATAACGGGCAGGTACTGTTGATACATCTGGGCATGTCCGGCTCTATCCGAATCCATGCCACAGAACCAGAACTTGCCAAGCATGATCATATCATGCTGACGGTGGATGCAGATGATGGGGGGCAACGCTATATTGTGTTGAATGATCCGCGCCGCTTTGGCTGGGTTGATCTGTTCGCCGCCGAAGATATGGCCACGCATAAATTGCTCAAGGATATGGGGCCAGAACCGCTAGGCAACGCGTTTTCGGCAACGCATATCCAAACCGTATTTGCCAATCGGAAAAGCCCGGTCAAGAACGCCTTGCTTGATCAGCGGTTGATTGCGGGAATCGGCAATATCTATGCCTGTGAAGCGCTATTTAAATCGGGGATATCGCCACGTCGCCGGGCTGGATCGATTACCGCTGGTCGGGCCGATAAACTGGCGCATGCTATCGTGACGGTGTTGCGCGCCGCGATTGCCGAAGGCGGGACTAGCTTGCGCGATCATGTCCAGCCTGGCGGTGAGATTGGCTATTTTGTGCAGAAGCTTTCGGTATATGGGCGTGATGGATTGCCCTGTGTGACATGCACAACGCCGATTCGCACAATTGTGCAATCGGGGCGCAGTAGTTTCTACTGTCCGTCATGTCAACGCTAGGGCATGCCAGCGCTAGAGCATACCAGTGTTAGACCATGCCAGTGTTAGACCATGCCAGCACTAGGCATAATCCACCGGATCGCGTAAGATAATTAATCAGACAATTGGATAGCAGGCGGATAGCAGGCTGATAGCAGGATATTTATGAAAAACCTTTATTTCGGGAAAACCTTTGATTTCAGACATGGCGCTATGTCATTTCCGGGCGCTATGTCATTTCCGGGCGCTTTAGTGTTTCTGCTGGCGTTTGCCGCCTATATCGTGGTGGCCATAACACCCGCCCAAGCCGAGACAAGATGGGTCAGCGATGTGCCGATTATGGACGAGCTGGAGATTATCGTTGATCTGGGGTTCAGCTTTGATTCGCCAAATGGCCGGATAATCGGCATTTTTGCGACCAGTGATGCAGATATGGCGATGGTAAAGGGCTTTTATGACACGGCGTTACAAGCGCTTGGCTGGGTATGGCAGAATGACGGCTGGTATCGCGGAAGTGAAAAGCTAAGCTTAACCCGCGCTGATACCAGTTTCGGGAGCGTCTGGCGTTTGATGGTGCAGCCGCGATAGCCCGCTAGGGGCGATCTGACAGGCATAGATTTTATACGATGTTTGAGATGGTGATCAGCAAAACCTGCATCGAAGTGAGTCATAGGCATCTAAAGTCCCACAGAACAGCCATATTTGCTTGACGTGGAGGGCAAAAGTCGCCTATAGCACTGTCCGCAACATAATTTTTGAAATTGAGGGTCATTCTGAATGGCAAATCATAAGTCAGCGAAAAAGCGTATCCGCAGAAATGCCAACCGTGCACTTATCAATGGTGCCCGCATGAGCCGTATCCGCACGTTCGTCAAAAAAGTAGAAACAGCTATCGCATCTGGTGATGCCACGGTTGCTCGTGAAGCATTGCGTGTCGCCCAGCCAGAAATACAGCGTGGCGTTACCCGTGGTGTTGTTCATCGCAATACAGCATCGCGCAAGATTTCGCGTCTGGCCGCCCGCGTTAAAGCCCTCGCCGCTTAGTTTTTCAGGTCTATCTAATTTCTGGGTTCATCTGATTTACGGTGTAGCGCAGGATAGATGTGCGGTTATGGGAATCGCACGGGAATAGCTGATAAACGGGGCTTTAGTGAAAGCTACGACCGATCAGCCAGCCAATATTTTTCAGTTTGTATTACTAGCTTGCATTTACCAGCTTGAAATTACATGTAACCAATCATAATGGTTCACGATAAGCCCACAGCGTCATGCGGTGGGCTTTTATTTTGGAATCGGCATGAGGTCGACAGACCCAAAACAGGATTCTTGCGATTCGGTGCCTGATAATTATAAATTTTTATCACATCAGACCCATTTCAACGGGAAAGACTGTCAACAAAAATAACTGCACAAAACACAACTTTATTTTGCCATTTCGGGGTTTGGCTACCTTGCCATCATACCCAAAATTTAGCTAATCTCATCGAGCTCAACCTAGAGCATTTCAATGACTGTTTGCTGTTATAATTTATCTTTATACAGGTTCAATGTGGTGTTTCCAGCAGTCCGCGGTTTGTCCACAATCATGTGTGGCTAGAATAAACGGGGGTGATATATGTCGGGTGATAATCTAAATGATCCCTCAATTCCGCATGACTTCAATGCATATGGCGCCGAACAAGTCGCATCGAATCCGAATTTTGAGAATGGTGATTTTGCACCGCTTGTCGATGATATGACTCCACAGGTCGATCTTGAAGCTTGCTGGGAAAAAGTATCAGCGCGGATGCGCATTGATCTGGGTGACGCCGCATGGCGAAGCTGGATCAAGCCGCTGCGGGTTGGCGCCTTGCACAATAATATGCTGACAATCGAAGCTGATTCGAGCCTGGCGCGTGATCGTGTGAACAGCCAATATGCCGACCGCTTACGGGTTATTTCAGCAGCCGAATTTTCCGGGGTAAA
>NZ_CBFHNB010000008.1:7930-43664 GCF_965657105.1 Puniceispirillum sp. (SeqCode) | reverse complement strand
TTAAGGCTCCTGTCAGGTGGGGTGTAACCTGAACTCATAGCTTTGCCGGATCGCCGCCGCAGGCGATTAAGGCTCCTGTCAGGTGGGGTGTAACCTGAAATCATTTAGTCGGGTGCAGGTTCAGCGCTGGACGCATCCATCTAGTTTGCCTAAGCTTGAGCCCTATTTGACAGAGGGCAGAGTTCATGGCAAAACGCGGTGGTAATGCAGGACATGATTTTCTGGCATGAACAGGCTATCCTAGATACCGCTTTACGCGGGATATTCCCGCCGACTAAAACTAATACACCATTTCAAATCCTCATCTCTCATCATTAATGGTTTAATAACCCGTTGCGTTTATAAGCCTGTTCACATTAACGTCACGCCCAAACCAAGCGTTCAGACTAAGCCGAAAAAGAGAACCATATGCGTCTGACAAATTTGATCCCGCTGCTATTTGTGTGGCTATGGAGCACCGGCTTTGTCGGCGCCAAATACGGCCTGCCCTATATAGAGCCCTTCTTCATGCTGTTCGTGCGCTTTATCTGCGTGATCGTGTTGATCGGTTTGATCGTCGAAATCGGGCGGCATTCGCGCGCCACATTGCGTCAGGCGCTAGGCCAGATGCTTGTCGGGATCATGCTGCATGGGCTGTATCTTGGCGGGGTGTTCTATGCGATCAAGCAAGGTGTGCCGGCGGGCATTTCGGCGGTGATCGTGGGCTTGCAGCCGATCCTTATATCGGTGCTGGAGCGTGTATTTTTGCACCAGCCCGCGCGCCCAAACCAGTACTATAACAGCCAATATATCGGCCTGATCGCTGGCTTTATCGGCATCACCCTTGTTGTGACCAGCAATACATCCTTCGACCTCGGCATGATCAAGATCGCCAGCCCCGCCAACTTCGCCAGCCCCAATAGCATATCAACCAATGCAAACTCCATGAGCATGGCTGGGCTAATCGCCAATATCGTTGCCTTGTTCGGCATTTCGGTTGGCACCATCATTCAAAAGCGCATCGGAGCCGCTGTCCCCTTGCTTAGCGGGTCATTATATCAATATCTGGGGGCGATGGTGATGATGCTGATTCTGACCTTCACGCTGGAAACGCAAACTGTCACGCCGACAATCGAGCTGGCATTGGCGCTGTTATGGCTGGTATTCGGCCTGTCTATTTTGGCGGTGGTGCTGTTGATGTATATGATCCGCGAGGGCGAAGTCGTCAAAGTCACCAGCTATTTCTATCTGGTGCCGCCAGTGACCTTGCTACAGACATGGTGGCTATTCGATGAGCAGTTGAATGCGGTCGCGCTGGTGGGCTGTGCGCTGACCGTTTTTGCAGTTTATAAAGTAGTTCGCGCCCCCACCGCCTAGCCTATGGTTGCTGTCTTAGATCGGATGAAATGCGCAAAATTTTACTACTAAAACTCATGCTTTACATATAGTTTCAATATGTTTCCACAAAGGATTAAAGCCCCTGTCAGGTGGGGTGTAACTTGAAATCATTTAGTCGGGTGCATCTTGATCGCTGGACGCATCCATTTAGTTTGCCTAAGCTTACGCCCTATTTGACAGAGGGCAAAGATCATGGCGAAAACGATCATCATCACAGGCGCGGGTAGCGGTATCGGGCGGGCAACGGCACAGGCATTTCTTGATGCGGGATACAAGGTTGGGCTTATTGGCCGGCGGCGGGAAACCCTCGATGCAACCGCCAACGGGCATGAAAACGCCCTGATCATGCCATGTGATGTCAGTGATGCTGATGCTGTCGAGGCTTCGTTCAGCACCGCCTTTAATAGCTGGGGTCGCCTTGATGTTCTGTTTAACAATGCCGGCATTGGCAGTCCAGCTATGCCTATCGATGACATTCCCGTAAAGACATGGCTTGATGTTGTGAATATCAACCTAAACGCGTCTTTTTTATGTGCGCGGGCGGCCTTTGCCTTGATGCGCGCGCAATCCCCGCAAGGTGGGCGGATAATCAATAATGGTTCGATTTCTGCACATGCCCCACGGCCAGGATCGGTGCCCTATACCACAACCAAACATGCCATTACCGGTCTGACCAAAACCTTGTCGCTGGATGGCCGTCCGTTTGATATTGCCTGTTCGCAGATTGATATAGGCAATGCGCTGACCGAAATGGCGATGCCGATGACCAAAGGCGTGCCGCAGGCCGATGGCACTATCAAGGCCGAAGCCACTATGGATGTGGCGCATGTTGCCGACGCGGTTCTGCATATGGCCAATCTGCCGCTTGAAACCAATGTCCAATTCATGACGATAATGGCGTCAAAGATGCCTTTTGTCGGGCGCGGCTAGATCTGGCCTGACAGGGTGTAACTAAATCAATATAACTATCTGCTATGATCTATAACGCGACAGTCACTCGTGTTTGTTCATGATATGTTTCACGTGAAACATTTAGCTTTCTATAGTCCAAGATCCAGCTGGCTATCCTGATCCGCCTGCTTTTGGCGGCGTTTGATGCGCATATCGTCAGTGCCCGATTGTATCCTGCGGGACAGTGGCACACCCTCTTTCCGGCTCGCATGTCTGGTCACAATACGCGCCGCTTCACGGCGGTGCATGGATGATTTGCGAATGGCGTGCATATGCTGGCTAGCGCTTTTGCGGGCGATTTTCTCATCTACAATGGGCGCTGGATAGTCCGGTGCCTGATCTGGCCGTATCCATGGCGTATGGATCAAATTATCCGATATATGCCGCAGCTCGGGCACCCAGCGCCGGATAAAAATGCCGTGCGGATCCTGATCCTGACTTTGCTTGATCGGGTTATAGATACGGATTGTATTGATGCCGGTAATGCCCGATTGCATCTGGCATTGGCTATAATGGATGCCAGGTTCATAATCGATAAAGCTACGCGCAAGATGCTGGGCTGGAGACCGCCAATCAAGCCATAGATGATAGCTAGCAAAGCTCATCGTCATGGCCCGCATCCGAAAGGTCAGCCAGCCCGTCGCTGTCAGTGACCGCATAACCGCATCGACAAGGGGATAGCCTGTGCGCCCCTCTACCCATGCGGCAAATCGGGTATCGGCATCGGCATGCGTCTTGTCGAGAGCGTCATAAGCCGAATGAAAAGGCCGGAATTCAATGGCAGGTTCATCTTCAAGTTTCTGAATGAAATGGCAATGCCAATGCAGTCGGCTTTCAAAGCTTTTTAGGGCATTCTGCCATGCGCGCTTATTGCCTGTTTCAGCGTCGCCTATTGCCAGTTGCCGGCGTCGTGAGGCTTGAAATACCTCGCGCAGTGACACAGCACCAAAGGCCAGATGCGTCGAAAGCCGCGAACAACTATCAGCGGCGGTCACAGGTGATGACATTTCATAGCGATATTTTTGTCCGCGGCTTGTCAAAAAGCTTTTTAACAGCGCAATCGCGTGGTTTCGGCCACCTTTCTGCCGCTCAGTGCATCGATCATCAATAAGCCCTAGGGCATTAGGGCTAGGCAATGGCACACCCTTTATCCCGATTGATGGTAAATGATCTGGCGCAGGCACAACATCGGCCTGCATCATCTTGTCCCATTTACCAGCCCAACCCCGCCGTGAACGAAGCGGTCGATGCACACCATGCTGGGCAAATTCATGCCACGGACAATGATGGTTTTTACACCATTCTTGAACCGCTAGATCACGGGCATATGTCCAGCCATTCCCCGTTTCTTCGTGAGAGTAAAGCGCCGTTATGCCATATTTTTGATGGATGCCCGCCAACACGCTTGGCATATCACCCGCATATATAACTAGGGGCTGGCCTAATTTGGTCAGGCTTTCATCAAGGCTGGCAAGGGTTTCGCCAAGAAACGCATAGTGACGATATGACATGTCAGGCTGCGCCCATAATGCAGGCTCAACAACATAAATCGGCAAAACAGCACCAGCCGCAGAGGCCGCGACCAGTGGCGCATGATCCCATACACGCAAATCCCTTTTAAACCAAACAACATGCATGACTTTGCCCCTTAACAAGTCCTATATGTGTATATCAGACTGCGATAAATCAAATGCCTATCTGCAAAACACATAATTAATATTGCATATATTGCAGTGACACCCATATAGCACTCATCATCGACTGAATGCGGCACTTCATATCCGCCATATCCGCCATATCCGCCATATCAGGTAAGATCATGTCACTTCAGCCCCTCAAATCTCGTTTTGATAGCCGTGAACAGCTCATCGCATATGTTGCCAGCCTTAACCCCAAGAGTGCTGACTCCATTGTAAGCGCGACGATTGGTGGGGAAGAATCTGCACAAACCGCATTAGCGAATATTAATCCACAACAATATGCGCATACGCGTAACTATCTTGATGGTGACGTGTCGCGGTTATCGCCATATATCCGGCATGGCATTATTTCGCTTAATGATGTCCGCAACCACGCCCTATCGATCAGCGACGACCCAAAACAAACCGAAAAATTCATTCAGGAACTAGCCTGGCGCGATTACTGGCAAAGACGTTACCGCCAGAACCCGCATGACATATGGCATGATATTGAAGACTATAAGACCGGTTTTACGGCTGACGATTATGCTGACACGCTAGCCACGGACATTACAACTGGTCAGACCGGCGTTGCCGTTATAGATCATTTTATTCATGAACTATGCACGACTGGTTATCTGCATAATCACGCACGAATGTATATCGCAGCCTATATTGTGCATTGGCGGCGCATAAAGTGGCAAGCTGGCGCAAAATGGTTTTTGCGTCATCTGCTAGATGGTGATCCCGCAAGCAATAATTTATCCTGGCAATGGGTAGCCAGCACTTTTGCCAATAAACCATATTTTTACAATCTTGAGAATGTAAGGAAATATGCCTCATCCGGGCTTAATGTTGCAGCACAGGATAATGTGCCGCTTGCCTATTCTTATGACGAGTTGGACGGTATGCTGTTTCCAAATCGGGAGGATAATCATGGCTAATCTTATTATTCTTCATGAAGATGCTTTACGTTTAAGCCACCCTATTTTCAATGATCATACGAAATCCCTATCCGATCACAGTGACTGGAAAAAGCCTGTTTTTATCTGGGATCCGGATTATTTTGCGGATGCCGGATATAGTTTCAAGCGTCTTGTTTTCATATATGAAACGCTCAGCACAATGCCTGTTGATATATATTATGGCAAAATGAATGATGTGATTGTTGCGTTGATTGAGCAAGAATCCCTGACTCATCTGTTTATTCCCAAAACGCCTAATCCACAGCTTTGCCACTTCATTGAATTTGCACGCGGCCAGCTGCCAACGCATATCATTGAAGATGATGCTTTTGTGGCATTGGAACGTGCGCCTGATCTGGGGCGGTTTTTTCGCTATTGGAACAAGGCCAAGAAAGCCGCTTTATCCCAAGATGGCGTCAGATTATAGATCAGGCAAAATTTCGATGGGAAGCCCAGCATAATTTTCCGCAAATGATTTCATCGCGGCATCTGACGATAGCAGGTAATCCATATCCGCACGCTGAAGCCGCTTTTCAAATTCAGAATGGCGATGATCGGTGTGCAACAAGGTTGTGCAGAACCAGCTAAAGCGTTCGACTTTCCAGACACGCCGTAGCACACGCTCCGAATAATCCTTAAGTTGCGCTTCACTGCCATCACAATAGAAATCAATGAAAGCGGCCGATAATAAGGCTATGTCAGCAATGGCCAGGTTCAAACCCTTTGCCCCTGTGGGGGGGACTATATGCCCCGCATCTCCAGCCAGAAACAAACGCCCAGATGACATAGGTTCAGATACAAATGATCGCATCGGCGTGATGCCCTTTTGAATGATCGCACCACGATTTTGCTTAACGCCGATCCGGATATCCAATTCATCCCACAATGCCTCATCCGACCAATTATCAACATGATCGTCATTATCAACCTGAATATAGAGGCGGCTGATCTCATTGGATCGCATTGACTGCAAGGCAAACCCTCTTGGATGCTGGGCATAGATCACAACTTTATTCATAGGCGGTGCCTTGGCCAAAATACCCAGCCATGAATAGGGATAAATCAGATCAAAATCATTGCGTATCGATGTTGGCATTGCCTTTCGGGACACACCGCGAAACCCATCACAGCCAGCAACAAAGTCACAGTTTAGGGTATGGTCTTTACCTTCGCGACGATAGAGTATCTGCGGCGATGCGCTATCAATTTCACGAATTTCAGTCACCTCAGCATCAGTTATGATGACCGTGCCATTATCCACATGCTGACGAAACAAATCTTTGACAATTTCAGTCTGGCCATAGGCCATAACCTGTCTGCCACTATCATATTTTTCAATGCTGATGGGATGAATGCCACCATCAAAAGCAATATCAATACCGTGGTGAGGCAATCCTTCACGATCCATTCGTGCGCCTAGGCCGGCGGCACGTAACATATCAACTGTACCTTGTTCAAGAATGCCGGCCCGAATACGCGCCTCACAATAGCTTTGTGACCGCGCTTCAATAATGACCGATGAAATCCCTCTTAGATGAAGGATATGTGATAATAACAGGCCAGCGGGCCCTGCCCCTATAATTGCAACTTTAGTACGCATCACACACTAACAATCCAAACGTTTCATTATGGTTAGCGCATATTTTATTAAAACACCACCAGCTAGATGTCATGTAGTTGGATAAATGCGCAGTTAGCGGAAATCCGAGTGCTTTTGCGATGACTCTCCAATCGCTTGCAAAATCATCTTTCCAATAAGGCCAATCGCAACTAATCGCAGAATGGTAACTATTGAAGCTGTCAGGGAAAATGGATCGTCCGAATGTGTAATGCGCATACTAAAATCATCTACCAGGCCGAAAATGGCAGCGACAAACACAAGAACAGCAATCAGCGAAAAATAACGATTTATTATAGCACTAACACCGATCATAGCCGACAAGACTATGACTTTGATAATCCGTTGATTAAGTGTCGCTTCGGCAAATTGAAGATCAACATTTTCCATCAACCGTAACTCGTTGATAAAAAATTCTTTTTTCAAAATTACAAATGTCAATGTGCATAAAACGATGACAAAATAAGATAACAGAAGAAATAAAAGATGACGCGAAGCATTGTCTGTGTTGCCATGGCCAGCAAGATCAACATTTGTTAGCGCGTCAATTTCCTTTTGACTTAATTTGCGAAAGAAATCTTCTGTCATGACTGCGTCCTAAAGCACTCAGTTCAAAGCTTTATGATTATCGCACAATTAATTTTTGCATCAAATTGGTATTAAATGAAAAAACCAGCACGCAAGATGCGCACTGGTTTGAAATATCATTATGAATTTAAAGTTTAGTTTTTATGACTTGCGCCCAACCGATCCGATAACTTCGGCACCAAGTTCGATGGCAAGTGAATTCGCTCTTAACTCACCATCAACTTTTGCTGTTGACCCGACTGACAATTCTTCAGTTGTCAAAGTTCCGTTGAAATCACCTGCTATTTCAACACGATCAGCGTTCATAGTGCCTTTGAAAACGCCCATCTCTTCAAGGAATACTTCAACAGCAATCAACTCACCTGAAAAATTGCCTGAAATAACAACCGGTGCTTCACCTCCGTCAAGCTTACCTTCAACGACCATGCCCTGTATGATGTTTGTACTTACGTCCATAACTATTTCCCTTTACTGCGCCAGACCGAACTGGACAAAATTTTCATTTATGAGGCTTCATCACCTGTTTCAGCATCATCGCTGGCGGCATCTTCATCTTCCGGCTCTGTAACACTATTGCCCGTATCTTCGGTCCAGTTATGAACAACACGGCAATTTAGTGCGGCACCTCGATCCATTTGCAATGATTGATAATGGACTTCGCCAGCGATCTGCGCTGTTTCAGTTGCCCACACACTATGAGCGTGCATTTCACCGTGATAATGACCTGAAATAACAACCAGATCAGATTTAATCGCGCCTCGAAATTCACCTTCTGGCCCAATTGAAACTTTTTCAGCTTCCAGATCAGCTTCGACAGTGCCATTAATCTCGATTGACTTGGCATTACTTATTGTGCCTGAAAAATGAGCGCCCTCACCTATAACAGCTTTGGTTTTAGATATATCCATTCTTCTATCCTCTAATCTTAATAAATTGGTTTTTAATTGCGGCTATTTAGTCGGCTTCGGTTTCTAGTTTGGCTGCTGCCTTCAGGATTTTTGCTGGCGCCTTTTTAAATTTAGCAACAACATGAGCACCGGCTTCAACTTCTATGCCTATACATTTTAAATCACCCTCAAAATGACCAGACGCCTCGATTTGAGCGTTAATGGAGACAACATCACCTGTCACCGTTCCCGAGATGACAACTTCCCCAGTCTCTATACTGCCATTAAGAATGGCACCATCTTGGACAGTTAATTTATTGCAAATAATCTGCCCATCCAATTGACCTGCAAGAATAACATCACCATCCGAAACAACTGTTCCAGTGATTCGCATCTGGTCGTCAATTAAAGACACATTTACACTATCTGCGTCGTTTGACTCTGAATTTTTAAACATAACAACCCCCTGATAACGCGAGCTTATCAAATTTTTTCTAATAAAGTTAAAATTAATTGTTTGCCGATACGTTACAAAGGTAACAATTTATTGAAACAGTCGTAAATAATAGTAAGAACTTAACCGTTGAATGATTTCGATCATTAGTCTTAACGGCTCATTTTATTTTTTTTTAAGTCGCGCGTTTGAGGAAGTTATGAGTGAAGATGTAGTTGACATTCGAAAGCGGATTGAAGAAATCCGAAACGAAGTCAGTTCGGCGTCGGTTTCTCAGCGCGAAGAACCTCGCTCTCGATCAGTTGGCAATATTGCTGAACTGGCGGTGGCACAGGCGGCGCAGCCTCAATATGAGACCCCTATCTCACAAGAAGTTACAAGCCAAGCCCCTCAAGAGGTGCCGCAGAATGATACAAAATCGGCGCTCGACTCAGCGTTACAAATGCCCGCTTTTACTTTAAACGTAAAAAATCAGGTCTCTAACAAAACATTGTTGGCATTTTGTGTCATTCAGACTCTTTCGAATATTGCTGTAATTGGCGTGTTGATGTGGAAGCTTGGATAAATCCATGCGCAAGATACTCGACAAAATCATTCAACGTTTTACCCCCACAATGATCCATGGCAACCGTGCCGATTCGCCTTTAACTGTGAATAATAGATTATGGTTTCTCCGCGAAAACAAATTTCTGTTCATGACCAAGAATGGTCCTGTTGAGATTACCGTTAAGCCCACTTATGTGATTTCCGCAGCGATTGTTTGTTTTGTCGGTACCGTCGTTATCGCTATTTCGACTGTGTTTCTGGGATATAACGCTGTTGGTGTTGTTAGCCGAGATTCTATCCAGACGGCGCATGCCAGCATCACCAAAATTGATGTTGTTTCGGATCGAAACACAGACAAGCTGGAGGTGATAACACTTGCCCCCAAGACAAAAGGCTTAAACCCACAAGACATAAACAGAAAACCCGCCACAGCGCGCGCCGCGCTTACCACCACATCAAAAAAGAAAGCAGATGGGATAACGACGTCTGACGATACCTTTTCCCGTATGATTTCAAAACGGGCTGGTTTGAAGGCGCTACCAACCGCCGGAAATAAAGAATCCATGATGGCCGCCAATCTGCTGGCGAAAAAAACAGAACCGGTTTCAGACCCGTCAATACCCCTAAAAGCTGACAGCGAAACGGCGCCGAAGCTTGCCGCCGCGCCATTAGCCCCGTTGCGGCCTAAACAGACAGTAGATGATGGTAAATCCGTTCAAACCAAGCCAAGCCCAAAAGAACGCGCCGCTATCGAACTGGCCGCGTTAGGTAATCTGATTCCCGATTTTGCCTTTAATAGCTTTTATAATAATGACACTTTGAATGAGCCCGACAGCGCTAATGAACCAAGCTTGGCGTTGCCTAATCAAGACACAATAAGTGCGATTGCCTCGCAACAGACACCCGCCCCCGCGCTTGATAATGATCAGGTTCGTATGCAGAAGATCGAGCCCGAATACATCCTCCCTGAAATAGATAGCGCTGTTCAGGAAATGAAATTGCTTGTGTCCATGGTCAGAGAGATTGATACAATCCGAAACCGCGTTGCCAATCTTGGTCTATTAGTTGAAAATTTACCGGACTATTCATCGGTTAGCGCGGCACTTGATCAAAAAGATTTTAAAACGTTGGTTCTGGTTTTAGATAATCATCGTTCCGCCTTGCGCAAAATTCCGTTCAAACCGCCAATGCTATATTTCTATATCTCGAGTAATTATGGCTATCGCAAGCATCCGGTGACAAAAAAGAAAGTATTCCATCACGGCATTGATCTGGCTGGCACATGGCAGGAAGACATATTGGCATCAGCGCCAGGAACGGTGACATTTGCAGGGAATGCTGGTTCCTTTGGCAATGTGGTCAGGGTGCGTCATGCTTTTGGCATCGAAACCGTGTTTGCACATCTTTCCAAGATACGCGTCAAAAAGGGTCAGGATATCAGTGAAGGCACCATAATCGGCAATATGGGTAGAACCGGCCGAACCGAAGGTGCCCACCTGCATTATGAAATGCGCGTGAATGGTCAATCCCTGAACCCACAATTATTCTTTGATGTGGGTCGAGCCATGAGCGTTAGTGGTGAATTGCGGGTTGTATCCAGCGATCGTTAAGATGGCACGTCGTATATTTATTTCCTAAAAAACTGTTACTTTGCGCCGTTACTATGTGAGGAGGAAACGCCTCCGAATTTTTCAAAGGTAGATGAAGATGTTTCGTGCGCTTGCCATTATTAGCCTTGTTACGCTTTTATCTGCCTGTAACTTATATGTAGTTGATAGCAGCGCACCCGTATTAACGACTTCGCAAATGACCAAAAGCGCTGATAGCACCGAGGCGATAACCCCGCCGCCACCGTTGCCAAAACCCGTGGCAGGAAGCGAACAAATCGCTTTTATGGATAAAACCACAGCGCATCTCGAAGGGTGCCGCTTTTTAAGCATGATGCGGCTGACGCATCGGGGCAATTTTGAGGATGGCTTGATCCTGCTTCGTAACGGTGCCTATGCCATCAATGCCAACATGATGGTGCCTGTTCGGCTTGTCGAAATGGCCGATCCCATCTCTGGATTACATTATTACCATGTTCGCCTGATGCGTTGCCCTATGCAAAACCTATCGGCTGAAAGTTAGGAGATACGATTATGGGCGACGTCCTATATCTAGATCATTATAAATCCGCTAGCCACGTCCCCGTGGATATGCAGTGCCAAACTATCCCGCAAACCGAACGCCAGCGTATCGAAGCCATTCGTGACAATATTGAAGATTTGCTGAATATGGTGGCTGGTCTGCGCCGGGACCCGGCATCAGTGGCACTGGCGGCCAGCCGCTTTGGCATCATGCGCATGTATCAAATCCATGGCCGTGCACACACAATGGCCTTTGTGGATCGGTGTATCGAAACAGCCGAAATCGCCGAAGATATTCTTGGCACCTAAACATATAGCAGGCTAAAATTTGCGCTGGGCGATTTAGGATGTATAGTCATATCCATGAGAGGGTAAAATAATCTTTTATTGAAATGGCACTTTTGAATAGATGGCGTTTGCATGTCTGGCTTGAGTAAAAAACGGGTTCTTGAAATATTATCCCGCTCGTATGGTGACGATAAGGTCAGCATGTATTGTGACCGGGCGCTATCAACATTGATCTTGTTGAACTTACTAGCTGTTTCACTTGAATCAATCGACCATTTAAGCTCCCAATATGGCCGTCTATTCTGGGCTTTTGAGTTGTTCTCGGTGACCATATTCGGTTGTGAATATATTCTGCGCATCTGGTCAAGTGATGCTAATATTGACCGCGATGGCGGCACATCGGCAAAACGGCGTTTTGGTTATATCTTCAGTTTTACCGGTTTGATTGATCTGATTGCGATTTTGCCAAGTATATTGCCATTATTCCTAGGTCAGATAGACCTTCGTTGGCTTCGCGTTCTCAGACTTGTACGCCTTTTGAAAATCTCGCACTACTCAACTGCTCTTGAGGATTTAATCTCGGCAATTCGTGAAGAACGCAATGCCTTTGGCGCGGCGCTATATCTTTTTTGCATCGCATTATTTATATCCAGCGCCTTGATGTATGTCGTCGAACATGAGGTCCAACCCGAGGATTTTTCATCCATACCAACGACAATGTGGTGGTCAATGATTACGCTGACAACTGTCGGTTATGGCGACGTATCGCCGATGACGTCACTTGGCAAACTCGTCGGCGCGGCAACTGCCATCATGGGCATTTGTGTTGTAGCCTTGCTAACAGGTATCGTTGCCACAGCCTTTGCCAATCAAGTGGCACGCCGCAAAGATATATTCGAGGCTGAAATCGTACATGCCCTTGCTGACGGTGTAATATCGCAAGAAGAGCTTAAACGCATAAAGAAAATGCAGACTGAGCTTAACCTATCTGATGAACATGCAAGAGCTATGATCGAACTGCTGAGCGAGCGAGGCACAACAAAGCCTGATTAGAGGATGTCTTAATATCCTTTAATATTCGGCGTCTGGTTAAAATATATCCCCCCGCATCACAACAAACCTAGCTGTATAAATGCACAAACATAAGCGACGGTAAAACAACTTGGCATGATAAATGCACACATATCTGCATAGTAACTCTTGGTAAGATTTTTCAAGGAGAGATAGCCATGCAGGACCGACTCGATAGTGATCTAGATGCCCGCAATTTTGATTTAGTTGCAGATAGCTTCGCTAGGCATGAATTACAAACAGATCATGATTGTGCCGCAGATAATGATGCTGGCAATTTAGGTGTGCAGTTTGTGCATTTTGATGAAGCTGAAAATAAAACCGAGACGGTTACGGTGCCCTTGAGTAATTATTTTGCGAATTACGCATCAAGTAGCGAAGAATTTATCAATACGCGGATGGCTGTGGGCGGTAAGGGGCTTTAGAACAAGCCTCCCCCCAAGTAACCCTCTTTTGTTCTCAGAATTTTAATATTACCCTAGATTAACTGGCCACATTCATACGCGCTTGGCGACGACGCTCTGATGATGATGGAATTCTGAGCATATCGCGATATTTGGCCACGGTGCGTCGGGCTAGTTTCACACCCTTTTTGGCAACCAACGCCGCAATCGCATCATCGCTAAGCGGTTTGCCGCTGGTTTCACCATCGACAATTTCCTTAATCATATTGCGAACCGCAGCGGCGGCTGTTCCATCACCTGAGTCTGTTGTTGCAATAGATACGCTAAAGAATGATTTCAGTGCGAAGCATCCTTTTGGCGTCGAGATTGTCAAACCACTTGTTACCCGACTAACGGTACTTTCATGCATGCCTACCGCCTCGGCAACATCTTTGAGCGCCAATGGTTTCAAAGCTGCCAATCCATGCACAAGGAATTCACTTTGGTGCCGAATGATTTCACCACTGATCTTCAAGGTTGTTGAATTACGCTGTTCTAGGGCGCGCTTCAACCAGCGTGCAGATCCTAATGCTTCACCAGCGAAATTCTTGGCTTCATCTTTTTTGACACCTCGGCTGGTAGCGGCAACCTTATTTCCATAATCTTCATTAATAACAAGTGACGGTAAAGTTGACCTGTTCAGATCAACAACCCAGCCCATTTTACCCTTTGTAACCACAACATCAGGGGCACTGGCAATAAACTGATTGCTCTCAAAACCTTCACCAGGCTTAGGATTAAACTCACGAATACGCACCAGAATATCAGCAATATCAGAAACATCACATTTTGCTTTGCGCGCCAGCCATTGCATGTCGCCACGGCCAAGAACATCTAAATTATCCAGAACCAAAGCCATTATTTCACATAGATCACCTTGTTCGCGTGCCTGTATATACAAGCATTCAGCTAAATCACGCGCAAAAACACCTTCGGGTTCAAGCGTCTGAAGAACAGCCAGCACATCTTCAACATCATCAATGGTGCATGTGCACATATCAGCCACATCTTCCACTGACCGGCCAAGCCATCCACTTGGCTCCAAAGCGTCTGTAAGTTCATAAGCAATAAATCGTTGTTTGGTATCAGTGATGCTAAGATCAATTTGACGCAAAACGAATTCACGCAGACTTGCCGGGCGATCAGCAACCAAACCAATCAAGTCATCCCAATCGCTATCCGGTCCTGCATTCGATGAACCTGACGAACGGCCAAGATCAAGACCTTCAGAACTGTATCGATTTTCAAGATCGCTATGGGCTGTCGGGTCATCTGCCAATGCCGTGCCATTCTCAATGGATGACGACAAATCGGATGTGCCATTTAAACCGTTATCAACATCAGAAAACGCGTCATGTGCAGATTCTTGTGCATCAGCGTCACTGGTTTTCATTTTTTCACCATCATCTGGTTTGTCAGGTGATGATACTTCAACAAAGGGGTTATCAAGCACTTGTTCCTCAAGGAACGCGGCGATATCCATATTCGTCATTTGCAACAATTTGATGGCCTGTTGCAACTGTGGTGTCATGACCAAAGATTGCTTTTGCTTCAAATTTACTGATGGCATTAACTGCATAGCTACCTCCCTGTTGAATTCACTATGCGAGGCAAAAATGAAGCTTGCAAAGCTTCTATTTGACAGGGAGGCTTGTCACTTTTCCGACAAAATAATCGTTATAATACATATGGTTGAAATATTCCCATTTTTGAAAGAATAGCATGTGTCAACAAATAGACGGGTTTATGTGTTCCTTTTATAGATAATCGAGGTTAAATGGCATGATTATTGTAGTGCTGATATTTGCCTAATGATTTATTGTTTAATAAGTTTTATCTGTTAAATAAATTTTATTGATAAAGGACGAGGATGATTACTCTTAGCCGCCTAAAACCGAATAGAGGTGCCGTGTGTCACCGTTGCCAATTTATTCGCGCCTTCATAATGATGGCTTTGATGATTGTCATTTTTGGTCTAGCGGCAGGTGATAGAGCCGTTCATCTGAGCGTCATCACTACCGAACGGGTTGCCGCTGTTATCTGCATTGGTGGAAGCATCATGTTTTTAATCAAGCTTCTGTTTTATTGGCTTGAAAGGCGACAGGCGATTGCGGCGCTTAATGACGATCACGAACTAGGCGAACAGCCAGTTGCTGATATGGGAAAAAACGGCCATATGTAAAACCTGTCGCAAAATTGACAGACCATATATGACGCTTGGCAAATTCATTTACCTGACCTGTCCAATAGGGCACTGAGTCGGTTCCTGGAAACATCTCTGCATCAATTTTAGGATTACCGCATTCATTACATACCAAACCTTCGAGTTCTTTGCGCGTGGGAAGACGCCATTCCCCATCAAGCTGCTCATTCGCCTGTTCTATGGCCTGAGCAATCATCTCATGACTAAGCGATAGCACCTCGCCTGTGCAGGTTTTGCCATCCCAGCGCTGACCAATGCTACAACGCAGCCAATCAACACCATACCTTAGATCAACTACAATATGTTCGCGCGCCATAAACAAGGTGGCCTGTGCCTTGCCCACAAGCCCAACAGCAAAAAATAATGACATTATAGATAATACATATAGTCGATTTCGTATTTGCTCACGCATGTGATCTCCTTACGTAATCTCGATCTTGTATTCCTAAAATATAAGAATACACTCATTTAGTGATACGTTAAACATAGATATGTGCATAAAACGTGCCGCAAATCGCGTTGTTAATAACAAAGATTATAAGTTGGTATGGTTATTGCTAAGACTTGCGGGTATGTACGCCCAATGTAAAGGTGGAATAAACTTATGGATATAGCTTCTCTTATTGGAATACTTGGTGCCATTGGCATGATTATGTGGGCCATGCTGTCAGGTGGTGGCCTTGGCACATTTATTGATACACCGTCAGTTTTGATTGTTTTTGGCGGTACTTTCTTTGCTGTTATGTACACAACGCCTCTTGCAACTTTTCTGGGTAGCTTTGGCGTAATGGGAAAAGCGTTCCTGCCACCTATTAAAAAGCAGGAAGATCTGATTGAGCGTATGGTTGAGTTGGCCGGCATTGCCCGTAAAGATGGTATGATGGCACTTGAGGGACAGGAAGTGCCCGACAAATTTTTCTCTAAAGGTATGCAGATGCTGGTTGATGGGGCTGACGAAACAAAGCTTACCGCCCAGTTGAATCAAGAAATCAAGGCTATGAAAATACGCCATGAATCCAATCAAAATGTTGTGAAAGCTTGGATTGATATTGCCCCAGCGATGGGCATGATTGGTACGCTGGTGGGTTTGGTGCTTATGTTGGGTAACATGGCCGATCCAAAAGCGATTGGCCCTGCCATGGCCGTTGCCTTGCTTACAACACTTTATGGCGCCTTTATCGCAAACGTTTTGTTTGCGCCAATGCTGACCAAGCTTGAAGGCTATACAACATATGAAGTTACCTATCGTGAGATGGTTGTTGCCGGACTGCGCAATATTGCCCGCGGTGAGTCACCTCGTAACATTCAAGACCAACTGGTCTCTAACCTGCCGCCTAAGTTACAGCAAAAGCTTGAAGAAGCTGTATAGCGTTTTGCAAAAGTGAAGCGTGCTAGGGCAATAATTAGCAAGGTTGGAAAGGATTTGAGAGATGGCTGAAGAAGTCGAAGAAGTCGAAGAGAAGGAAGAAGAAGACTGTCCTAAATGTCCTCCCGTAGGTGCGCCTGCATGGATGGCCACCTTTGCTGACATGGCGACATTATTGATGGCGTTCTTCGTTCTTATTCTGTCTTTTGCGGAGTTTAACGTACCAAAATTCAAACAAATTTCTGGTTCCTTGAAAAACGCTTTTGGTGTGCAGCGTACTGTTCCCATTGTTGAGCAGCCTAAAGGCACTACTATTCTGTCGCTGAATTTCAGCCCAAACCCAGCCCCATCTGTGACTAATCAGATGAACCAGGAAACAACAAAAGACACACAGCCTGATCTGGATATCAAGAACAAAGATAAAGATGAAGATGGCGGCGATCTTGATAATGCCGAAGATATTGTTAAGGCGCTTGAAGATGCCATCGCGCGCGGTGAAATCGAGGTCGAGTCCCTTGGTGAAAAAGTGGTTGTGAATTTCACGCCTACCGACGCGCCTGAAGAAAATATGCCACAGCTTTTGAAAGAAACTTTGAATGCTATCGAACAGGCCAAGGATGCCGCTGGCAAGGCCGAGGCCGAAGTGCTTTTTGGTGGTCTGGAGCAACAGCTTGAGAAAATGCTGGCGGCCGCAGAAGCTACAAGCGCTAGGCAATCTCAATCAGAAGCAGAAGAAGCCGAAGCACAAGAGCAGCAAGAAAAGCAGAATGAACAAGCACAGATTGCTGAGGATGAGCTGAAAGTGGCTTTACGTCAGGAAATTGGTCAGGGGCTAGTAGCGGTCGAACGTGAAGAAGATCGTGTCATTATTACCGTTGGATCAGGCGGCGCCTTTGCATCCGGCTCAGCTGAGCTGACGGATAGCGCCAGGGAGATCATGCAGAAAATCGCAGAGGTGAGCGCTGGTGGTTCTAGTACAATCAATGTGTCTGGCCATACGGATAATGTGCCACTTATCTTTGGATCGCAATTCCGTGACAATTGGGATCTGGCTGCCGCGCGTGCCTCGAGCGTTGTGCAAGCACTTGAAGATAGTGGCCAAGTTCCGGGTAACCGAATGCAGGCTGTCAGCTTTGGTGAGTCCATGCCTTTGGAGAGTAATGATACGGCTGAAGGGCGTGCATTGAACCGACGCATTGAGATTGAAATCAACTATTAGCATTTATGTAATTACCGAGCTAGCTGCTTCAGCCTTCCACATCAATCAACCAACCAGCACTCCAAAGGGGTGGTGGTTTTGTTGTTTATGAGAGATCGCAAAGGCTTTAACAGCTTTGCTAGATTAATATTATCAACGGGTAACGGAATCTGGCGGCGGCCTGTCGAGCCACAAGACTTTTGGCTATAGGGCAGTTCAGGACAAGACTGAGGCCGGATTGCATGATATGCCAAACAGATATATAGAGCCACAAGCAGGCATGCTCATAAGCATCCTCATAAGCATGAGCATCAGCCCGACCAGACCGTGATGTGACATGAGGATAAACCATAGCCACGCGATGGAGTGGAGGTGTGGCCGCGACGCTGAGACCAGATAATAGGTATATTATTTGCGTGGGCGGCGGCGTTTTTTGGCTGGTGCTTCGTCAGGCAGGACAGGTCCGACTTCACTATCAATAAAGTCACATTTTGGATCGATCTTGCGACATATTTCCTGTACCTCGCGCATAGAGCGTCCCGCTATTATGAGCCACATCTGCCGTTCTTTGAACAGGCTAAAGCTACGTCTAAGAGGCACCTGTGCCTTTTTGAAGTAAAGCGACAGCAATATATAGGAGATCACAAACAGCACCCAGTGGACGCTCAGGGTGACACCATAAATCAAGGTCACTGCCAGCAAAGCTTCCCATAGCCGGTTTTGCAAAAGCCAGATGGCAGGGATAAACATGATAAGATCAGACGGGCGCGTATCAATGATGTCTGTCTTTCGCTTGATGTCGCGCAGCACTTCAAAGGTCGAATAATCATCCGGATGACCTATATCAGCCTCTTTAAAATCATTGTTAATGGCTTCGGAGATGTCAGGCTTTGCATATTCAAAGGTGCAGCCAAGAGGACCACGCACAATGATGTTATAAATCACACCCTTGCGCCAAATTGTAAGCATAACAGACTTGCCATCTTCGATTTCGAACAGAATGTCCAAGAAGGTATCAATATCACCGTGATACGGCTTTGCATCAACTGCGACAATCGCATCATCATTTTGCAGGCGAAGTGTCCGAGACCGCGAAATAGCACCAATTTCAGCAATAGACAGAAAGCTGTTACGCGGCGCATTATTCTGAGGGTTATCCGCGTCAGCATCAGCTACTGTGTCAGGGTTTGGACTTGTCTCGTAACCAAAGGCGCTCCTTGGCATAGCGCCATCAGGCGGCAAGCCAGACTGGTTTCTGCCGGTACTAGTGTCATTTTCATTCATCTTATGACCTTGGGTGCATGATAGGCAAAAAGGGCCTTTTCAGAACCCATCTTCACCCCTTGTCGATAGTGGATTGCAATATCGATCACGGATAGCTGACCTTATTATCTTTGGCTTTGAACTGCGCCAGAATCTGCTTGTTCTGACCAGCTAGCGATTCAAGATGATCGGCAAGCACAGCCTGATTGGCTGATACCTGGGTTAGCACCTCATTGCTTGCCATACTGCGGGCAAGAGAGTCCATGGCGCCTTCGTTTGATTTAGCTAATTGCGCCATTTGCTTGGTAATTTTGCTGGTCTGACTTCCCATTTCATTGGCGATGCCATTTGTGATGGCTTTGGCAAGCTTATCATTATCAGCTGACATTTTTTCGTTACTATCACGCATGCTGGCGACAACTTCACGGTTTGAGTCAATTATCGTTGTCCGCAAAGTATCAAGCTCGGCAATCAGCGTTTTGTTTAAAGAGACTAACTCTTGCTGCGCCTCCAGTGATACTTTCAACTTATCCAACGAGTTGTTCATCGTATCAACATTTTCGGCAAATACGACCAAAGCTTCACGGCTTGTTGTGGTCATTGTGGTCAAATCAGACAAGGTTCTGAAATAAATTAGAGACGCAAAAATCAATGCTGCCACCGCGGCAACCATTGAACTGGCAAATATAATTGCTGTATAGCGATGAATCATTTTAATTGACCCTTCCAGTTTTTTGTTTTCGCGCTTAATTTTATTAAATTCAGACGAAACGTCTGTGGCAGCGTCTGCTGCATCTAGCGCGATTTTGATACTTTCTTGCACCGCATTATATTCGCTGCTCATACCTGTCTCCTGACGAATTAGGACGAAGAACGACGCCTAACAGGCACCTTCCTCGGTTGAAAGTAAGCACATTTCATGCCAGTTGCTTCAAAAACATGCCGTGACGGCAAAAATTGTCCTTTAAACCCAAATTGCTGGCACCCATATGGCCGTCCACGCTCATGCGTAATAAAATGGAAAGCACATTCAAAACAATTGGGCTGTTGGATTGGTTTGGGATTTTGGACCGGCTTGGCATTTTTGATTGGCTTGGCGTTTTTGATTGGCTTAGCGTTTTTTTTCAACGTCATTTCTTATGCCTCTGCGACTGATCAAACATATTGGCAATAGAAAATCGTGCACCGCCCAGAAAACAAAAAAACGAGGCGGTAAAAATCAAAACTGTCTTATATAGCGGTTCATCACCCTCAAGTGACGCCATACCATGCACGAAAGCCCCTGCCGAAACACCGTAAAAGCTCACAGTGCTGATCATTTCGCCCAAACTTCTATGCGTGCGTCGTGCCATTAGTCTGCATCCTTACTTGTGTTACCATTTTCATCAAAACGCAGATCCTCAGGCAGATCGATATCCGGCATGCCAAGCGTTTCACCATTATCAATGCGATAAATATAGGCCAAGGCGATCGCAACAGCATTATATAATTTTTCGCTAATTTCACCACCAATGTCACTCGTAAAGAACAAAGCACGGGCAAGAAGTGGACTGCGCATAATGGTGATTTTTGAATCATTGGCGCGTTCGATAATCTGTTCGGCAATTCGTCCCTTGCCCATAGCCAAAACAACTGGGGCCCCTGCTTCACCTGCTACATATTTAAGCGCGACAGCAAAATGTGTTGGGTTGGTTATAATGGCTGTAGCGTCGGCGACATTTTCAAGCGATTCACGTTGCTGGCTTGACGCTTGTGATTGTTCCATCTGCATACGGCGAATTTTTGCTTTGACTTCAGGTGAACCCTCGGTTTGCTTATGTTCGTCCTTCTGTTCCTGCCGGCTCATTTTTAACTTCTTGGTATGTGAGTAGCTTTGCCAGGAATAATCAATCGCCGCTATGATGAATAATACGATTAACATGGCACCCAAAAGCGCGGGAAATACGTCACCCATTTTTTCCATGGCGCCGTTGAGCGTGCCTTCAGATAGCCTTAGAATGCTGGGCAACTGACCATAAATCAGCAAACCAGCGACACCAAACAGTAACACAACCTTTAATATCGACTTGCCAAGTTCAACAAGTGATTTAGCCGAAAACATACGCTTCAAACCAGATATGGGATCTATACGGTTCGCTTTGAACGCCATTGACTTAGGGGCAAAATTGACACCACCAACTGCAAGCTGCGTGAATAGCGTAACAATCATCATCGGTACACCAATAATGATCGATATGATAATGATCATCCAAAATGACTGCACAAGTTTGCCAAAAGCAAGTGTATCAAGATGATCCGCGTGATCCCAGCGGAACAATGTACCCCAATGTGTTAATCCAGCTGACGATACAGAGGATAGTCCCATCATGAGAACGACTGCCATGGCCAATGTTGTGAATACAAAGGCTTCCTTAGAGGATAATACTTGACCATCTTCCCGGGCTTTTTCGAGTTTCCGTTCGGAGGGGTCTTCGGTCTTTTCCTGTCCATCACCGGATTCTTCAGCCATTTGCCAAATCCTCCATCATCACCTGCATATCAGAAATCGCGTTAAACACTAAATCTGACATGTTACTCGACAGCGTTCCTGCAGAAAAATACAACACAATAAAGACACCCAACATCGAGATTGGGAAACCAAAAGAAAATAGATTTAGCTGAGGTGCCGAGCGCGTTATGACCCCAATCGACACATTGATCATCAGCAAAATAATCACAACAGGCAGCATGATGATGGCTCCAACAAAGAACATCGATCCAGCGGCGCTGATACCTGCCTCAACAAGAATACCCATGTCTGGCATATGCCCAAGCGGCATAATGCTATAAGATTCAAGCATGATCCGGATCACCATCAGATGCCCGTCTAGGGATAAAAAGATAACCGTAAGGAACAGATATAATATCTGACTGACAACTGGCGTTTGACCTCCAGTTGACGGATCGACCTGCGCTGCAAACCCCAAACCCGCCGTAGAAGCAATTTTCTCACCTGCGAGAAGTGCACCAGCAAACCATAATGTCAGCACCAGACCAGCAGCAAGTCCAATTGTGATTTCTGTTGCCATGATTATAAAGCCAGGCAATGACGTAATCACATTCACATCAATGGGCTCAACCTGGGCAGCTACACTCATAGCCAACATGAACGCCATTATAATTCGTATTTGCAAGGGCATCCATCGGGCACCAAACATAGGTGATGAAATCATGAATGCGCCAATTCTTAAGCTTGCAACCAAATATTGCACCAAAAGTGTCATAACCCACTGCAAATCCATGCCGGGAAGAGCAACCATATTTTGGGTGACGAGAGGAAGCATTTTTCAGTTAGCTAATTGTGGCAATTTGATCAAAGATAAAGGCGAAATAGTCGGATAATTGAGCAAGCATGAAACTAGACACCAATCCAAAGGTCAGCATGACAATCACCAATTTTGGGACAAAGCTGAGGGTTTGCTCGTTAATCGATGTCGCCGCTTGAAAGATACCAATCAGCAAACCGATCGCGAGGGCAACAGCCAGTAGCGGACCAGCGGCAATGATAATCTGCCAAAATGCTATACGCAGAAATTCTACATTTGAGTCAAAATCCATAATCAGCATTCCTATTCTTAAAAGTGATTGTTAGGGCGTATCCGGTCATGAACCGGCGTAGGTGGCTACAAGTGAACCAACTGTCATCGCCCAGCCATCGACCAGAACAAACAGCAGAAGTTTAAAAGGCAACGCAACAAGCATCGGGCTCAGCATCATCATACCCAGGGACATCAAAATAGACGCAATTACCATGTCAATGACCAGGAAAGGCAGGAATAATAAAAAGCCAATCTGAAATGCTGTTTTCAATTCGGATGTGATGAAAGCTGGCAATAAAACGGTTAACGGCACATCTTTGGGATCTTCGTAAGTTGTATCACCTGCCATCTCGGTGAACATGACCAGATCGGTCACGCGCGTATTTTGTACTAAGAAGTCCTTCATGATATTGGTGCCGTCTGAAAGCGCTGTTTCCATCGGCATCGTCCCATCCATATAAGGAGAAAGTGCCATATCATTCAGCTGTGTGAATGTTGGCGCCATAATGAAAAAGGTCAAAAACAGGGCGATTGCAACCAGCACCTGATTAGGTGGTGTTTGCTGTGTGCCCATGGCCTGACGTAAAATTGATAAAACAATGATGATGCGGGTAAAGGATGTCATGCCAAGAACAAGCGACGGCAACACTGTCAAACCTGTCATCAATGCTAAAATCTGTAATGACAATGAATAGGTTGATGAGCCGTCTTCGCTGCCGGTTATATTGAATGCTGGCAACCCCGGTGGCGTATCACCGACAAGTTGCGCTTCGGCACCACTCATCACACCGCAAAGCGAAAGAATGGCAATTGGCAAAGAGGTTATGAGGATGCGCACAATACGGGTCATTCTTCTAATCCTAATTTTGGGTTACGTAGGCGCGCCTGCTTGATAGCTGCAGAAATAGGGTTTTCTTCAGCATCAAGTGTCTCAGCCGTGATCGTTTGCGATGCTGGCTTTGCCGTCGGAATTGGTGGGTTTGGTTTGGATGATTGGGCTGGTTTCGCTGATGGCGATACTGGTTTTTGTTGCGATGGTTGCGCAATAGCCAGGTTTTTATCCAATTGCACCATGGTGCTTGGCTGACCCTTTGCGGTGAATATCAAAAACGTCGTGCCCGCAACATCAACAAGCCGCAAACGTTCATGCGGTGTCATCGACATTTCTTCGATTAGGTGCATTCGCTTTTCTGGCTGGAACCGCTTTCTTATACCGCCACGAAATCTTCGAACGATAATCAACAGCAAAAGCATTAGCGTTAGAAACGCCAGGGTAATAACCCCCTGCTCCGTTGTGATTGTTGTCAGCGTCATAGTCTGTCTCCGCCATGAGTGAAATTCACATCAAACAAGGCAAAGACCATGCCAGACCAGTATTATGAAACATATTTTTTCATAACATACTGTTTATAAGTAATTTTAATAGTTGCTATCTGATAGAAATCAAAGGTGTGAAGCCTTCATATAATCATAAATCAGATGATATTCATTTTTGTCGGAAAATTGACAGCGTGCGTTAAAGTGTTTCCATCCGCTTTTCTGGCGCGACAATTTCTGAGAACCGAATACCAAAACGTTCGCCAACCATAACCACTTCGCCTTTGGCGATCATGGTTCCATTAGCCAGAATATCAAGCGGATCACCTGCCAAACGGTCTAACTCTATAACCGAACCTTCATTAAGCCTAAGCAAATCACGGATTTTGATCTCGGCACTACCGACTTCTACGGTTAGGCTAACGTCAATATTTTCAAGAACGCGCATATTTTCCTTGCTGATGCGCTCATCTATGCCCGCACTATCAGCATCCGGAATTTTGGCTTCTTCAACAACGTTTTCTGCTTCGTCAGACATCTAATCATCCTCTCTAAACACGGATCCGGTAGAAAATACCGGCATATCCCGCTACGACTATTCGACTATTCTTGAGGTCAGGTTGATGGCAGACTGCCCCCCGACTTGACCCATTTCTCCATAATAAAAACGATGTTCATCCATCAAGACTTCGACACCATCGCCGATCTGGATTGGGAATACATCACCCTCTTTTAAGCGAATTAGCTTGCTCATCGAAACGACTGGCTCGCTTAGCTTGGCCGTCATTTTAATGGGAATATCAAGTACGGCGCGTTCCATCCGATCGCGCCAGCTTTGATCATCTTCAATACGGTCAGATTGGACGCGTGAGCGCAACTGTGCGGCAATAGGCTTTAAGGTTTGCAGGGGATAAATCACGTCAAAACTGGCCGCGTCAATATCCGGCAATTGGACAACAAATGAACATATAATGACCAAATCAGCACCATCCACAAATGATGCGAATTGCGTATTCACCTCACTGCTTTGATGCGACAGGTTTATCTCCATGAGATCACGCCAGGAATGTTCTAGGGTTTCATTAAGCCCACGATTGATCAACTGAATCACACGTTCTTCCGTGGCGGTAAATTCTGGGCGGCGGGATTTATTAGCCTCAATTTTGCCACCATAATAGGAATTAGTTAGCACCGAAACAAATGACGGTGAAAGAACCGTAAGCATGCTGCCTCGCAATTCTTCAATACGACTGATATTCAGACTCATGAAACTGTCAATTCCAGCGGCGTATTCATCAAAGCTCTTTACCTCGGGCGGGAATGACGAGATACGCGGCTGTAACCGCAACATTGGCAGAAAAACAGAACGGGCAAAGCGGGCAAAGCGTTCGTTAATCATACGAAGCGCATAATAATCACCAAGTAGCGAGAGATCATCCGAACCAAATTTGAACGGACGAACATCTGCCATATCACCAACGTCCATAGACGCTGGTGATGCAGATGAGTCTGATCCTAACCCTTCGATAAGGGCGTTAACTTCGTCGCTACTTAATTTCCGCGTGGATGCCAAAATTACACCTATTCTGTCTTAGAGGTTTATTGCAGTACAAAGGATGTGAAATGCACTTCTGCCACACCACCAAAATCTTCAAGAGATTCAAGTTTAGCATTCATGGCATCTCTCATGGCGGTAGCAAGCTTTTCTCGACCCGCGATGCCCTGGATATCCTCTTCGCCAAACTCACTTAAAACACCAAGAACGACTGAACGAAGTGCAAGCTGATGCGACTCAACCATTTCCATTATGCTGTCGTCATATTGCGTTGATACACCGACACCAACCTGAAGCATCTTACGTGATCCCATAAGGTTCGACGTAAATGTGCCCGGAAATTCATAATAGATGGTTACAAAGTTCTCAACTTCGGGGGTTTCTTTTGACACACGCTGAGCTGTCGCATTGTCGAGCGCTTCCTGTTCAGCGGTCTCGGCTTCCTGCATCTTACGTTCTATGATTTCTTCAATCTGCTCGGACGGATCAGGTTGCGCCGCGCCAAACAGCATGTAGCCCACGCCAAGTCCAGCGCCAATCAACACAAACCCGCCAACTACGAACAAGATAATTTTTATAAGAAACCCTTTGGACTTCTTTGGTTCTTCATCATTTTCAGCCATTATTCCGTCCTTTGTAGAAATCTATCATCACGCCAAAATATTCAAAACTGTTTTATTATCATTTTCTAATGTATTTGGCGTTTCTTCACCATTATCAGCTTCGCCACGCCCATTCGGGCTTTGGTTTTTGTCCGCTGTTTGATCATCATTACCAGAAGATGTACCGGTCTGACCAGAATTTGCCTGGCCACCCATATTATTATTCTGGTCAAAAGCTGATGATCCTGTTGTATTTGTTTGTAAATTGCCAAGCTTAAGCCCTGCTTGATCCAGCATTTGGCTCAACCGGCCTTCATTCTCTAACAATATTGCTGCTGCTGCTGAGGTTTCGGTTGTAATCTGAATGCGTGTTGCATCACCCTGAAATCCAAGCTTTACCTGCATACGGCCAAGTTGGCGTGGTTCAAGCGCGATACGAATGACGCCATCGCCATTCTTGATACTATTTTCAACACGGCGCACAAAACCTTCATGCCAGGTTTTATCTGCCATGTTCAGGCGATGCGCTGTCATCATTTGAGTGTTGCCACGCGATGCCTGGTCAAAGCCACCGCCATCATTTCTATTACCGTTATTCTGGGTGCTTGACCCGTTACTGGTTTCACTGGTTTGAATGATAGCCGCTGAGTCGCCTCCCATGCGCTGAGGAACAGGCTTTTCGCTTTGCAAACGGATGGCGCCATTATCAACAATGATAGATGCCCGTACTGCCAGATCCTTTGGTGCAGATGGCATAAACCCATTTTCAATGACATTATTAAGCTGGGCTTTATTTTGCTTTGCCGCTTGTACTATATCAAATGTATTTACCTCACCATTTGATTCAATAACTGTATGTGCTTGGCTATATATAACGGCGTCAGCGCCAGCTTTGCCCGTAATAGTCGGCATTGGCGCGGCCTTGGCGATCATATCTGGCGCTGTTAAAACGGTATGCGGGGCATCATAGGTGACAAGGTTGCCAGCAGATTTTCCTATAATATTCGGCATTGGCGTTGCGCTTTCGAGCTTGGCTCGTTGGTGCGCTGTCAAAACAGTGTGGGATTCATTATATATGACGCTGTCTTGTGCCGCCTTAGCAGCTATGCGTGGCATCGGGGCTGAATTAGGTGCCACAAGCTGAACGACGGGCACTGAGTGCGGGGCATCATAAGTAACAAGGGCAGCAGCAGGCTGTGCAATAATATTTGGCATAGCGGCATCAGATAATGGCGTCTCTAGCGCCTGAACGCGCGTTAGCGCATCGTCCTTTGACACCACAGCTTGTTTCAAGAAACTCATCAATTGATGCACAGGTTGCGGGCCAGTGCCATAATTATTTCGTGATGGCGCGGTCACTTCACCTTTAACAAGCGCGCGCGCCTTGGCAAATAATTCAGCCGGCACAGTAACCGGAAGCTCAAACTCGTTATGATGGTCTTTTGTCAGTGCTGGAATCGGAGTCCCAATTTTAAAATCAAGTGTAGCAGGCGCATCTGTATTAGCATTGGCATCACCATCCGCGTCAACCAAACCAACGCTTTGCGCCACCAAAAGTGTTTGTGCCATGGCCAGCGCACCATCCGAAATTTCAGCTTTAGGTACTGCGGGCACAGCTATTGTTGATCCCAAAGGCACCGATGCAATGATAGCTGGCAAAAACGCCAGATCAGCACCGCTTTCCGACGCACCATCAACCATAAGGCCAGATTGGGCTTCCATAGCATTGGGAATGTCTGTCGCCGTTTGCATCAAACCGAAAAGCGTTTCAAACAACGCCGCATTTTCATTTTCAGATGAAGCCATGGCCTCGTTTCCAAAGGTTGAAACCATTCCTGATTTGGCTGATGAGTCTATAGTTGTCATGCTGCACTTCCTGACATTGATGTCCGGAACATGCCCGGAATGAACTTTCATTGCCAAAGCATTGCAAGTTCGGTGCCAGTCAGAAAATATCAGTAAATCTATCTAACGATCTGCGCGTGCGCGGTTAATGCGCGGCACGTCAGACGCCGCCTTTTCCTCGCGCTCTTCGCGGAGAATGCGTCGCCGTTCATCAGCTTTTTCAAGCGATTTGTTATGCCGGTGCAAAGCTTCGGCAATATGTTTTTTCTGGGTGCCAACTTCTTCGCTGAGAAATTCTGTCCGGTTTTCGACTGTCACCAATTGTTCATGTATCTGCGCACTATACCAATTTGATGAGCGCAGTTCACGAACACTCGTTTCACCCTTTTTTATAGCCGTATCTTCAACAATTGCCTGGAGCTGACCTTTGATTGAGGTAACGCGTGTCAACTCTTCTTGTAGGGTTTTCATGCCACGTGCCTTTTGCATCATCAGCATCTTTTCCTTTAGGGCAAGCTTATCATAAATTGTTTTATCCTTTGCCATCACGCATTTCTCATCAAGCCAATAAGCGCATCACGACTGATTGCAAAATTTGCTTTTTCAGCTTCAGGCTGTTGGATATGCTTTGTCAAGGTAGGCCATAATTCAACGGCAAGATCGAGATCCGGGTCTTGACCAGGGGTATATCCCCCCATAAGGATCAGATCACGATTTTCCATATATAGAGAAACCAGACGCCGAAAGCGCGCGGCGGCAGCTTGTTGATCCGCATCGGTAATGTCATTCATAACCCGGCTAACGGATGTTGTAACATCAATAGCCGGATAAATGCCCATTTGCGCTTGCTGACGCGAAAGCAAAATATGACCATCCAAAATAGCACGTGCTGTATCAACAACAGGATCATTCGCATCATCACCATCGGCAAGCACGGTATAAATTGCGGTAATTGAGCCCTGCCCTTCGATGCCAGTGCCAGAGCGCTCAATAAGTCTAGGTATCATTGATACAACTGATGGTGGATAACCCTTTGATGTTGGCTGTTCGCCAAGAGCAAGACCGATTTCACGGCGCGCATGCGCCACGCGCGTCAAAGAGTCCATAATGAGCAGAACGTTTTTACCCTTGTCGCGAAAATATTCAGCAATAGCTGTTGCCCGTTCGGCTCCACGTATCCGCAATAACGGAGACCGATCAGCTGGCACAGCCACAACAGCAGCACGATCACGGCTCTCACTGCCCAGGATGTAGTTAACAAAGCTGCCAACTTCTCGACCACGTTCCCCAATCATACCAACGACAACAACATCAGCATCAGTAAACCGGCTCATCATTCCCAGCAAAACTGATTTACCAACACCCGATCCCGCAATAATGCCAACACGTTGCCCTTGGCCAACCGACAGGATCGAATTGATAATGCGCACCCCAACGTCCAACGGTTTATCGACAGGTTTACGTTGCAGGGGGTTCAGTTCTTTTCCCATCAATGGCCACTGACCTTCTAATGGGGGAAGCGGGCGACCATCCAGCGGCATACCAAGCGCATCGGTTACCCGTCCTAAAAGTCCCTCGCCAACAGGTATATAAGCGCCATCATCAACAAGTGAGACGCGGGCACCAACAAGGATACGCGCGCCATAATCATAAATGGAAAGCAGATTATTTCCGTTATTGAAACCAATCACTTCAGCCATTGCAGGCGTCGCATTATCGGTTTCCACCTCACAAATTGATCCTATATTTGCCGGGAACCCATTACACTCAATGATCTGGCCATCATAACGGCTGACATGCCCATATAATGAAATTGGATGATCCAACTTCACAGCGTTCAAATCAGTCATGATCGCGTTGTTCAAGATACTCATTTTGCACTACCGCCCTCGGGTTTGGCATCCTCAGGCTTGATAGCTTCTGCTTCAGGCACATCATCACTGGATACAGCTTGGGTATCTGATATGGATGCGTCTGTTTGGTCTGAAGACAATTCAACAAGATCGGTAGCTTTGACATCAGCATCAGAAGCAGGCGCTTTGTCAACTTCATCTTCTAATAGGTTTATAGCTTGCGGCTTTGCAGTGAGGGACTCATCGGCATCTGCGGTTATAGCCACGTCAGATATTTCAGGTGAACTTTCTGCTTCGTCACTTTTTTGGTCTTCAGATAGCTGAATGCTTGAACGGTTTGAAATCTGGTCAACAAGCCCTACGCCACCAACCGCAATACTTACATCACCGCGTGCCATTGTTTCATCAATAGTAAAGTTGCAGCCTTTAAGCTTTTCACGGTTCTGTGCCAAAGGTTTGATGCTGGCAAAATCTTCTGGATTCAGATTAATAGTCGGGCTGGCGGTCTCAGATTTAACCATGGTGATCAAATCTTCAATACGCTTGGCAAAGGGCTCAGGCATATCTGAAATGGCCTGACCAGCTCGATCACTTGCCAGTGCCATTACACGGCTAGCAATCTGTGCACTTAGGGCTGTTACATCTAACGCATCGGGATTAGCCAATGCCAATGTAGCCTTTTCAAAATTCTGCAGAACTTTCTCAAGTTGTTCTGCCGCTTTTGCCTGACCTTCGGCAAGCCCTGCTTCGTAACCGCGCTTATATTCCGCCTTGAGTATGTCAGGGTCTGGAGCTGATGGTGCGGTTGGTTCAGGCGAAAGCTGAATAGCTTGTTCATTTTGAGAATCTACCTGTGGTTCGGCTTGCATATCGGGCAAACTATCAGATGTGTTGTTTTCCGATACCATATCTGCCGCAGCATCGACTGATTGAGCAGCATTATTTGCTGATTGTGACTCAATTCCTGCGGATACATCCATAGTGGCTGTATTTGCTGACTCAGATGTAACCGTTTCAGCCGTATCAAGATTTTCAGCAACAGCTTCAACCAAGCCTTCTGCCGGTGATGCTGTCGGTTCTCCAGCAGATTGTTCAGCTACAATTTGTTCGGCCGCATTTTGTACGGCCATTGCCTTTTCAGCCGCTGCATGCGCTTTTGCTTCATCACGGCGCTTTTGAGCCGCCATGGCGATTTCAACAAGGCTTTTAGGTTCAAACGGACTTGGTTCGCGGACAGGCAAAATATCAGACCGAGAATAGCTTGCCTGGTTCGACAATGTAATCAGACGAGATATTTCAGTATCCGCCAATCCATCCGTATTTTCGAGAGCTGCTTCATTCATATTTTGTATGTCCTATAACTTCATCATCTTCATTCTAGACGAAGTCATCACCTCCACGACCTGCAAGCACGATACTGCCTTCATCAGAAAGCCGACGTGCTACGTTAATGATACGCTTTTGCGCTTCTTGAACCTCGGTTAGACGAACAGGCCCCAAAGCCTCCATCTCATCTGCAAGGTTGGCCGCCGCACGAACTGACATACATGAAAACAACTTTTCACGAAGCGGTTCATCTGCACCTTTTAGAGCCAGAACCAGATCTTCAGTATCAACGTTACGCATTAGCGTCTGTAGTGATTTATCGTCCGAGCCAAGCAAGTTATCAAAGACAAACATCGCTTCTTGAATACCCTGCATAAGTAGCTTATCGCGCTTGGCAAGCTCTTTCATGATGCGGGCTTCCATAGCTTGTTTTGTAAAGTTCATAATCCGGGCAGCCGCTTTAACACCACCAACCTGCGTTGCCCGCAAAGTAGTATTGGCTTTGAACTTGCGTTGCATAACATCTTCGAGCTCGCGAAGTGCATCCGGTTGAACCGTTTCAAGCGTTGCAATACGCCCAATAACATCAGACTGAATTTCATCAGGCAAAAGCATAAGCACATCAGCACCAAGTCCGAAATCAAGATATGAAATAACCAACGCGATGATTTGTGGATGCTCATCAATAACCAGTTCCGAAATAGAACGGGCATCCATCCAGTCCAAAATTTCAATTGGACGATCACTGCTTGAAGGCGTGATCCGGCTAAGAACTGATTGGGCCTTATCTTCACCAAGCGCTTTATTCAGTACGTTACGGATATAGTTACCAGCACCAAGGCCCAGACTGGTCTGCTCCTTGATGATCGCCAAGAATTCATCAAGAACCTTGTTCACGGTATCCTGATCAAGACCTTGCACCGAATACATAGCCGTACCAAGATGCTGAACTTCACGGGGTGAGAGGTTTTTCAAAATCTCCGAGGCCTCTTCCTCACCAAGTAACATCATCAGAATTGCTGATTTTTGAGTACCCGATAACCTTTCGTAAGCTTCGTCGTTTTTGTTCGGAGCATCTGCCATGTCACTCTCTTCTAACCTTGTCTATATCTTCAGCAAAACTGCCTACATGAATTGATTTATACGATGTCACGTTCCATCATGGACTTAAACACATTTGATACACGACCTGCTTCATCACCTACGATCATTCTGATCACAGCGACTTTATCATCATACGAGTTCGCTGTATCTAGCATTTCTGCCGAAATAGCAGCCTTCTTAGGCTTCAGTTTGGCTTTGATATCCTCAAGGCTTTCACCTTCTTGAACTTCAATAGCTTCACTGCCCAGATCATCATCAAGACTGACCATTGCTTCACCTGGTGCACCAACTGCGGCTGGCACCATAATCCGGCCAATCAATGGGCGAATAACACCCAGCACGACGACACCCATAATCAGGAGCGTCATACCCTGTCTCATAAGATTGATGGCCCAATCCATGTCGTACCAAGCTTTTTTGACACCTTCGATTGATGACACAAAGGCAGAACTGCTGACAGTAAGCTTGTCACCACGCTCGGCATCAATGCCTATAGCATTAGCTACAAGGTTTTTAATTTCCGCCAGTTTTTCAGGAGAGAAAGGAACAACTTCCATCAGACCCGTTTCAGGGTTCACCACTTCCCGGTCTCTAACCAAGACTGCTGCCTGAATACCAACGATACGCGTTGAAGGGCTTTGCGTTGTCGATACAGTCCTACTTACTTCATAGTTACGCACTTCGTTTGATGATTGTGTCGACACACTGCCTTTTGCACCAGCATCATCAGCCTGAACAGTATCTATTTCACTTTGTAATGGCGGGCGGTTCGCTGTAGCGCCCGGGATGCCGCGCGCATTTGCGTCTGACGTCGTATCAAGGCTTTTCTGCTCACTGCGCAAAGCATTACCTTCAGGATCAACACGTTCTTCGGTTGTTTCGCTGCGCGTATAATCGATATCAAGATTAATTTGCGAGGTAACGTTGCCTGCACCAACAATTGGTGAAACCAGAGAAATAACACGGTTGCGATAGATGTTTTCAAGACGAATTCTGTGCTGTAACTGGTTATCCGAGAGTAATGACGCTATGTCGTCAGTAGGTTTTGACAATAAAGCACCAAATTGATCAACAACCGTTACATCTGTTTTTGCCATGCTTGGCACTGATGACGAAACAAGATGAACTACAGCTTCAACCTGTTGTGTGCCAAGCGTCCGGCCATTATTCATCTGAATAAAAACAGATGCTGTTGGCGGTGTCGCATTGCGCGCAAAAACAGATTTTTCAGGAATCGCAAGGTGAACTCGTGCTGAAACAACTCCATCGATTTCACCAATAGAGCGGGCAAGCTCAATTTCCTGGCTTTGCTTCAGGCGCACATTTTCAACCGAACGGCTAGACCCCATCGGAATGTCACCAACACTGGCATAGCCATCAGGCACTGAGGTTGGCAAACCCTGTGCCGCAAGGCTCATCTTTGCCTGGTGAAAATCATTGGTTGGCACCAATACGTCGCCAGTTGTTGGATCAAGCGTGACTTCGACACCCGCATTGATAAGCGCTTCGACAACACGTGCCTTTTCTGCTTCGGGCAAGGACGCATATAAGGTTGTACGTTGTGGTGCCTGCATGAAAACAAACACAAAAAGACCCGCAACAGCAAATATAATTGCCGCAAAGGTGGGGGCCGCTCTGCGAACGGCAGGGTCTGACGTAAAACGTCTTACTGTTGAGAGCATTCCAGTGCCCGATTTGACAGCAACGTTAGTCCCGTCTGCACCTGCGTCACCCATATTTACTGCTTCAGCCATTTTAATCTCTCTTTTATGCGCCAATGTGGCATATGAAATTTAAAAATTATGCCGACTAGACCGGCATATTCATAATATCTTTATATGCACTCAGAACCTTGTTTCGGACATTCAATGTCATCTGAAATCCAAGTGATGAAACCTGCTGATTAATCATGACCTTTGTGAGGTCATTTTCTGTGCCCATTTCATAGGCTTTGGTTAATTCGGCAGAGTTTTTCTGGGTATCAGCAACAGATTTCAAAGCATCGCCAATACGGTCTGAAAAGCCGTTATCCGGTTCTTTGCTCAAGGCTGTTTCTGCACGCTTTAAAACCTGTGCATGCAAGCTTGATATATTACTTCCAACTGGTCCAATAGATGTCATTGTCTTATCCCCTTACCCGACAGCTACATTCTGCAAGGTCTCTGAAGTCAGAGGCTGCCGATTCATATTATGAATGACATCGTCAGTCACGATATCTGCCACGGTGATTTTGTTGTCTATCGCCAGCACCAAAGCGCGCTGAAGAACATTCTCAAGTTCGCGAACATTGCCTGGCCATGCGTAGCTAGTCAGTTTTTCAACCGCCGCATCTGTGAGCCATGGAATATTTGAAATGTCAGAACAGTGACGACGCATCAAGAATGTGCAAATAGGCACAATGTCGAGCGCGCGATCAGCAACACTGATGGTATTCAAAGGAAATACATTCAACCGATAATACAAATCCTCACGGAACCCGCCGGTACGGATTTCATGCGCCATATCTCGGTTGGTTGTCGCAATAACACGAACATCAACAGGAATATCGGTCTGAGAACCGATTGGTGTGACCGCCTTTTCCTGGAGTACGCGGAGTAGTTTGGCCTGAAGACCAAGCGGCATCTCTGAAATTTCGTCTAGCAAAAGCGTGCCACTATCAGCTGCCCGGAAAATGCCTTTATTTGATGTAGATGCACCTGTAAAGGCGCCTTTCTCATAACCAAACAGAATAGCCTCAAGCATATTTTCGGGAATAGCGGCACAATTCACACCCACAAAGGGGGCGGCGGTGCGCGATGAATGATTATGAACAAATTTTGCCAGAACCTCTTTGCCGGTGCCCGTAGGCCCATTTACGAACACAGTTACATCTGTACTGGCAACACGCTTGGCTAGGTTCAGAAGCTCTAAGCTGGAGCTGTCGCCAGCCGCAACATTCTTTTCGCCGGACAACAATGTGGCGATTAATTGCAAACCATAGTCAAGCGCACGATCCGCCAAAGGGTCAGCCAGCTTTGCTGTTTTAACAGGTAAAGACACACGGATGAATTTTCCGCCAAACTGTTCTTCGATTTTAAATTCTGGCTGATTTTCGTTGACGATAAGGACCTGGCTAGCACGGTATTTCCGGCTCAACGCAATGACGCCTTCCTGACCACCTGATTTAGCTTCAAAGGCGGCTGAACATACATATGCACTTGCGCGCCCCTGATTTTCAGTATCCCCAGATGCAGCATTGTCACCTTTGGATGTGAATGGAAGCATACGGTCATTTAATATGTCTGCCAGACATGATGCAGCGTCGAAACTGTCGATTTCCAAGTGAATTGAGCCCATAACATTCGCCTTCGGTTAAAATTTGTTGTCCCCGAAGTAAGGCAAAAACCTTGCCAACTTTAATTTTTGGTTATTTTTTTTTATTAGCTACTGTTTTTATTAGATTTATTTTTAAAGTAATTTCCGAAAAAAACTGTTCAAAAATCTGACGTTTTGCTTGAAATGTTAACAAATTACTAACAGAATATTGAC